>CAIKNA010000409.1 GCA_903828645.1 uncultured Bacteroidales bacterium | reverse complement strand
TTGCTCATGATCACCTCTCCCCCATCTCCCCGGATATACTTTTTGACTTGCTTCAGGTTGATGGGCGAGGAATTATGAATTCTCGTGTAATTGCTTTCCGCAGAGAAACAGATGATATCATTCACCCGGGTAAATGTCAAACCATCCGCGGATGGTAAGGCAATCGTGTCGGACAGGTGCCTGTTATTCAACGTTGTTGCAAGCCGGAGTTGTTCCCGGCTGATGAAGCTTCGTTTGCTTTTCACCTTTTCAATGGCGGCACCAAGGTCTTCGGGATTTATCGGCTTTAACAAATAATCGAGTGCACTGAACTTAATGGCCTTGATCGCATAGGCATCGCAGGCAGTGGTAAAAATCACCTCAAAAAACAGCTTTTCAAATTTAGAAAGCAAATCAAACCCATTCAGGAAAAACATCTCAATATCAAGGAAAATGAAATCCGGCTTTAACAGGGTAATCTGGTCTTATGCTGGTGTGGAATCAAGGCAGGTCCCGAGAATTTTGACTTCGCTGAATTGTTTATCAATCAGTTTGACCAGGGATTGGATGCAGTGATTTTCATCATCGATGATAATGCAATTCATTTCACGCAAGTTTAACGATCCACTTTAAGTTCACATCCCGAAATGTCATTATTCTCCTTCATACATTAATAAATCGGAGGTTGCTCGTTCAGGATGGCCCAGAAGATGCCGATATGTTTTACCGCGTCCACGAAATCCTTGAAATTAACGGGTTTTACCACATACGCATTAACACCCAGGTCATAACATCTTTTCAGATCAGGTTCTTCACGTGAAGAAGTCAGCATTACAACAGGAAGCGCCTTTATTTTCTCATTCCCGCGGATGGCCTCCAGAACTTCAATACCATCCATCCGGGGCATTTTTATGTCGAGTAGCAATACCGCGGGATTGCCTTTTTTCCGGTTTTTAAATTGACCTGTATAATTAAGGTAATCCATGGCTTCAACTCCATCTTTCACTACAACAACCTTGTTTGCAAGGTTATGTTCAGTAAGCGCCTCGATGGTCAGCTCCACATCCTGCGGATTATCCTCTGCCAATAAAATGGTTTTCAACTCAATCATGTTAGGTCCTCCTTATTTTTTGGTATACAAAAATAGAACGTAGCTCCTATGCCTGGTTCGGCCTCCGCCCATACCTGCCCGTTATGTTTGTTAACGATGCGCTGGACATTGGCCAGGCCGATTCCTGTCCCTTCAAAATCAGATTGGGTGTGCAGGCGCTGAAACACGCCAAACAGTTTATGTGCATATTTCATGTCAAAACCTACTCCGTTATCCCGGATGTAAAATACGAAATTATCCTTTTCTTCCCTGAATTCAATCGCAATTTCTGCTGATTTTTTAGACTTTGTGTATTTTACGGCATTATCGAGCAGGTTAACCCACACTTGTTTGAGCAGGGAGTAATCGCCAAATACTGCTGGCAATTCCTGAACTTTCCAAGTTATTTGCCTGTTTTCTACATCAGGCTTTAATTTTTCAAGCACCTCGTTCACCAGAACATTCATCTCCACCTTTACTTTACTCATCTCTTTTCGGCCTGTTCGTGAAAACTGAAGGAGATCATCGATGAGCGTACCCATCTGCTGTGCAGCATTTGTAATGGTAGCCAGATAATGCAGGGCCTGTTCGGGTAATTTATCCCGGAACCGTCCATTCAGTAATTCAACATAGCCATTGATATGACGCAGTGGTGCCCGAAGATCGTGTGATACCGAATAGCTGAATGCTTCCAGTTCCTGGTTGGCTTCCTTAAGTCTGGCGGTACGATCTTCAATACGCCATTCAAGAGTTTCATTCAATTTGATAACTTCTTCCTCAGCTTTCTTACGTTCGGTGATATCCTGCATTGAACCTTGAAGTTTCACAACTCTCCCATCTTCAACAATTGGATGGCCGATTGTTCTGATCCATTTTCGGTTCCCTTTAGCAGTAATAATATCCAACTCCAGATCATACGACTTAGCCTGTTCTACAGCTTCACGAAATGCCTTTTCAATGATCGGTCTTGATTGTTCAGAATAATAAGTGAGGCTTAAAGCTACCGAAGCAGGCGTTTCGGGATCGAGATCGTGAATAAGAGCAACTTGATCAGTCCAGCTTGATTTACCCGTAGCCGGGTCGAAATCCCAACCGCCGACATGGGCAATGCGCCCGACTTCTCTCAATAGTGCCTCATTGTATTGAAGAGCTTCCTCTGTCAGTTTGCGTTTAGTAATGTCTTTCGTTGTACTTAAAATATGAGTAACCCCTTCCATTTCAATAAATGCGGCTGATATCAGGCCATCAATGATTTTCCCACTTTTTGTGCCAAGTTTGGTTTCAAAATTCTCGACAGTTCCTTTTGTTTGTAATTCAGACACGAATTTTTTCCGGTCTTCAGCATCGATCCACATCTTAATTTCCAGGGTTGTTTTCCCTACAATTTCATCTTCGGAATATTCGAAAATTTGCTTAAAACCATTATTGGCGGTAACAAAGCGTCCATCTTCGAGACGGGTTATGGTAATTGCATCAACATTCGTCAAAAATATTTTTCGGAATTTCTCTTCACTAACTTTCAGGGCTACTTCAGCCAGTTTCTTTTGGGTGATGTCAACATTAAAGCCATACCAGGTAGTGCTGCCATCAGGCAATCTTTCGGGTGTTGAATTGGAGTATATCCATTGAATTTCACGGCCGGGGATCAGAACCCTGAACTCGCATGTAAAATAGGTCAGATGCTCTGCCGAATACTCGATATCACGGATTACCCGTTCAGCATCTTCAGGGTAAATGACCCTGCCAATCGGCCCAAAGTCATCAACTACATCTTCCGGATGACATCCAAAAATATTCCAAATACCTTCAGAAGCAATAGGTACACAATAGCTTCCATCGGGTTTTCGTGTAAATTGATAAATCAGGTCGGGCACGTTGGCAGAAAGCTTTCTGAATTCTGTGTCTTTTTTTCTTATATTTTCTTCAGTCAGTTTTCGTTCAGTAATATCCTGGCAAATTCCAACCATTCTTATTGGCTGTCCGTTTTCAGCATAATATCCTTCACCGGTTGCACTGATCCATCGTATATTCCCATCAGGAAGAACCACCCTGTAATCGTTTAGCAAATTGCTGTGCTTTTTCAGGGCTTCTTCAATTTTCAATTCAGCAAGTTCTTTATCCTCCGGATGGAGTGCAACTCTCCAGGTGTCGAAAGATGCATTGACGCTAAGCCGGTCGACTCCAAACAGTTCATACATTTGCGATGACCATACAATGCTGTTGGTGGGTATATCCCAATCCCATGCTCCTGAATTGGACGAATTCAATGCCATGTTCAATCGGATGGTTGTTTCTTGCAGTGCTTCTTCCGCCAGCTTTCGCCGGGTAATATCCTCGATGATGCCCAGGTTATAAAGGAATTGTCCATCGTTGTCATAGGTAGCTGTTACAGTCAGCGATCCCCAAATCATCTGTCCGTCTTTCCGGAAGTATCGTTTTTCGGTTTTGTAAACCGATATTTCTTTATTCATCAGTTTCCCGATATTGGGCAAGTCGCTGACCAGATCATCCGGATGGGAAACGTCTTTAAAAGTGAATTGCTGAAGTTCTGTTTCACTATACCCCAGGATTGCACAGAATGCAGGATTTGCTTTTTTAAAACGGAACTCTTTATCCGCTAAAACCATTCCGAAAGAGCCGTTTTCATACAGGTTACTAAACCGGAATTCGCTTTCGAACAGCAGTATTTCCTTGCGTTTACGTTCTGAAATGTCAATGGAAAAAATAAATACACCTTCAGTAGCTGGCTGAATGCTAAGGTCGAACCAACCCTTGCTTCCATCGGGAAATATGTATTGAAATTCAAAATGGCTGGAGGTTCTCTCCTCCAGTGTTTGTTTGATCATTTTGTACACTTCCGTTTCCTCAATTCCGGGCCACACATCCATATGCAGTTGACCAATCAATTCTTCTTTCGGGCGCTTATTGTGAATTTCTGCACTACGATTCACATAGAGGTACTTCCAGTCGAACCCGATGATCTGGCAGCCTTCGAGCATGTGATCAAGGATATGATGAGAACGCTCTTCACTTCTCATTAACGCTTCATTCAGCTGTACTTGTTCCAATTTCTGATATGTCATCTCACTTATGAGTTGAGTCATATTCAGCAGGAAGTCCATGGCGACTTTGACTTTCTCTTTTGAAACAACGGGGACATTGTCAAGGGCACTTAAATATTCCTGTTCGTTAAAACCATAATTCCCGGCCTGAATTTTAAAGAAGTTGCGATCGGGTGCTGTAAAAAAGAACTGCCCGGAAAACAGGTTGGCAATGTGTTCCCCGTTTATTAACAGGGGTACAGCTATATCAACCAATCCGTTTAAACATTCATAAAAATGATATTTCTCACCCTTGCTTAATTCTCCGGCCAACACAGTATCGCTGATGGTACATTTTTTTGCAGTTTCGGGATGTACCCGGTGAAATTGTGTGCAAATTTGCCGCCATCCTGATTTTGACAGCACATTCCCTTCGAGGTCTAAAATGGCAGTTACAAATCCTGTCGATTGATTGAATCCCTCCAGCAATTTATTTACTTCCTCAAAATCGATTAAATTCAGAAGATTGATTTCCATTGGTCTCCGGTTTAAAATTCTATTTCAACAACAGGATTACTAGAAATTCGCTTATTCCACTTAGTATTCTTCGAACATGATACCAAAGCTAACAATTAATAAAGTGAAAGGAGGGGTATCCCATAATTAAATTTGGAAAATTACAATAGAGCGTTTATAGGATTAAAATGACACGCTAATACAGGGAAAAGGAGTTGGAAACGAACAGAATTTTCAAATAAAACAAAGGAGAATATATAGTATATTTGCATCAACCGGGGGGTATACCATGCAGATCTTCGATCATGATAGGAGGCTGAACACCCGGATGTCCGTGGTAAATTACCCGGTTCATACCGGAACTGCGGGTGACCCCGAGGTTAATAAAGGTTATTCTGATATTTATTTCCATTAACATTCTGACTCTCATCATACCATGGTTGAATTACCCATTCTTATGCTGAGCAAACATATTTATCTTAATGACAGTCTACCCGAATAAAACGCGGTCTGCTCCCAAAGCGATGATCCCTGTGCCGGATCTGAATGATGTTACAATTCCCATTGTATCTCCATGGAAACTTGGATACAAACGCACGGTGACCTACCTCCGCGTGGGAATAATCCTGCACCTTTTCTGCCTGCTTACCTTATCGCTTTTTTTCTGGTGTTTCAACAGGCTTTTTGTCACTTCCGGGTGGCAGTTCACCAATAATCTACTGTTATCCATGTTCTTTTTTTCTCATCTCTTTACCACGCAGCTTGATGCCTGCAGCAGGTATCAAAACTATAAAATGGTCAAAGACCTGTTTCATGTTTACGGTTTCAGGAGTATGCTGGCAAAGCCATATTCTCGGTCTAAATGCCAGAGAGACTCCATTCTGGAGGCGGCAACACAGCTTGGATTGCGCTCTTCAGCCAAACTTTATTTCAGGAATTCAGGGTACAGGTGGTACCATATTATCCCTTCGGTGCTGCTTGAAAACCCGATGTTGCTTTTCACCAGGGGGTACTGGATCACTACCTTGTTCGTACCTAAGTATACCAGCAAATATTTCTTATGGTGAAATCGATCGGTGCGCGCGACCTGTTCCTGCGATACGGCAGCCAGACGATTCTTGACGGGGTTGACATCTCACTGGTGTCGGGCCGGATTGGGGCACTGATAGGGCCAAACGGGGCCGGTAAAAGTTCTGCCTTCCGGATCCTGGCTGGCCTGGTGAAGCCGGATCGCGGCCATGCAGTGGCAGACAATGCTCCTCCTGGCAACTTCAGGTCCCTGCGAAGTTACTGCGGGTACCTTCTTGAAACGCCGGATTTTTATCCTTACCTGAGTGGAAAACAAAACCTTGAATTACTAAGACGCTTAAGTGGCACCCGAACCAATGTTTCTGATCTGATTAACCTTGTCGGCCTCTCACACGATTCGGGTAAAAAGGTACAGCACTATTCCAAAGGGATGAAACAGCGGCTGGGACTCGCCCAGGTGTTGATCGGCGATCCCGGCTTCCTGATCCTGGATGAACCGTTCAACGGACTGGACCCGGAGGTCAGGGAACAGATGATCGCATTCCTGATTACCTTGCGAAACCGTGGGAAAGGGATACTGGTATCAACACACCTGCTCGGAGATATAGAATCCATTGCCGACGACTTCACCATGCTGCACCGGGGAAAGGTATTCCTGGCCGGTTCCATGGACAAATACAGGGATAACAGGCAGAATGTTACACTGTGGTTTTCAAACCCCCTCCCTGAAAATCTTGACATTGGGCCCGTACTTACCCTCACACCCAACTCCATACGGCTCCTGGCCGGCATAGGCGAAACGGAAATGCTTTTACAAAAATTATCCGTGGCCGGGTTGTTCCCATATAGCGTAACCCGTTCGGGTATCCTTCACGACAAATACATGGAGATGACCCGATGATACGACTGATAAGATTCGAATTGATAAAACTAATCTACAGGCCAAGGATCTACCTGTGCCTTGGCCTGATGGTCGTCCTGGTAGCCCTGATCTTCTGGGGATTGAAAACAGAAGGTGACAATGCAGTCAGCTATGTTGTGAAGTCGCTTGAGAAGAATTTTGTCATCAACGGTCAGGTTGTAAACGGATATTTTGTGACTTTTATCATTCTCAACACGCTTTGGATTCACCTTCCCGTATTGATTGTGATCATCACCGGCGACCTTTTCAGCTCTGAGCTGGAATCGGGCACCATCAGGCTGGTGCTTGCCCGGCCGGTTGGAAGGAGTCAGATGGCCCTGAGCAAGTTCATTGCAGCCCTCTTTTTTGTTTTGATCTTTATACTTTCATGGGCACTGGTCTCACTCTGGCCGGCCCTTATACTCTTTGGCAAAGGCGACCTGCTCGTATTTTTTAACGGAGTACAGATCCTGGAGGAAAAGGATTTGTGGTGGAGGTTTATTTCAGCCTTTGGGTTTGCTTTCCTGGGGATGGCTTCCTTCGCGATTTTCTCCGTAACCCTCAGTTTTTTCATACGCAAATCGCTGGTCACGATCCTCATCTCAATAGGTGTGCTTGTGATCAGCACGCTGCTCCAAACGCTGTCGACCTCACTTTTCACGGGTTGGCAGTCATTTCTGATCACCTATCATTTAACACAGTGGCAGTTATTCTTCTACACTGACATTGATTGGTCCGCCATTTTTGGCTCGGTGATATGGCTCGTGAGTTTTTCAGGTATCTGCATTGTAGCTGCATTAGTCAGGTTTAACCGTATGAGGATCACAGAATGAAGAAGGTATCACTTTTGCTTCTTTTGACGATATTGGGCTTCCTTGCTCAGGCACAGCCGGCTATCGCAGAACAACTGAGAAACAGGTACGCGGTAAAAAATGGCATCGATGCCATGGTCAGTATCAGGATAGACATCCCTGGTATAACCGCACCCACGAAAACGGTCGAGGTATATCTTGAAAACGGAAAGCCCCCAAAGATCAAAGGGGCCGGCCTGATTATCCTTCCCAGGAAGGAGATGATTAACCATTTCTCTGAACTCCTTTCCACCGGGGTTCAGTGGATACAGCTCGGAACCCAGGGGGATATCCGGATTTTCAAGGTAGTGTCACTTGACCCTTACAGTGACTGGATTACTGCCGATCTCAAGGTGAACATAAAAGAGATAAGAATTGACGAAATCGACCTGGTGACACGTGAATCAGGGACATACCTGATGAGGCATACGTATGGCAATGGCAATTTCCCGGATCACAGTGAAATCACTTTTTCCACCGATAAATTTTCCATTCCCCTGAAATTCCTCGGGAAATCGGATCATTCCAAAATCAGGGAATCCGGCGGGAAGGTGAAGGGAAAGATCACACTCGATTTTATCCGTTTCAGGGTGTTTTAAATGATTTGAAATTCCCACTTTAATGAAACCAAAATTCCATCCACCACTCTCCCGCCAAAATGCATTCCTGTCCTTTCCGGTCATTTTTTGGGCTCCAAAGAAGAGTTTTTCTAGAATTAAAAGTTTTGGAAGTTTTATTCCCTCATGTTCATTTCGCTATTATTGTATCGACAATATTAGCATTGATCCAAATCGAACAGCAAGTCAACTATCCAACACCGATGAAGAAGTGTTCAACCCTTGTTATTATAGACAATGGTTAGTTTCTGTTTATCGAGTTGCAGTAAACGCGATGGTAGAAATTAAATATGAGAAGATCAATTCAATTTGGACAAAAAATTTACCGTTGAACCAACCATAATAAAAATGAAATACATTGAAAAGAGTCATTCTATTATGTCCGTTATTCCTTTCTCTTCTAAACCCAGTCATCAGCCAGGATTATAAAATTGATTGGCGAAATTGTTATGTTGAGTCATTGGGCGATCATGCAAATGATATCGTACAAACAACCGGTGGTTATCTTGTTGTAGGGACGACAAAATCAGACGATGGAGATGTCAGTTTCAACCATGGGACAGAGGATGTATGGTTAATTAAAATTGATAGTTCAGAACCCTGTTATGGGAAAAAACCTATGGTGGTTCAGGCAGTGATGGTGCAGTCAGAATATTTGAGACGACCGGTGTTCATCTTATATTGTTGGCGGTTCGTGGTCATCTGACGGGGACTTAACAGGATCTGGTTGGCACGGAAGTAATGATATATGGATTGTAAAAACTGATTTCACCGGGAACATTATCTGGCAGAAATGTTTTGGAGGCTCTTCAGATGAATTTGCGAGTCGGATTTTCCAACCAGAGGATGGTGGATTTGTTCTTGCCGGAGAGGTAAAATCACAGGACGGGGACGTGCATGGGAATCATTCCATCAATGATTGTTATGACATCTGGTTGTTTAAAATCAGCAGTGACGGAAAATTGTCTGCTTCATCCGATTTTTATTAGATTTGCTGTGATTATTCAATTATATGACCGATTATTCCAGAATGCAAATTTTCAATTTCTAATCTCAGCTATAACAGATAGTTAAGTGCCTAACTGAAAAATAATACTTTACATGAAAAAGTATTTATTAATCCTCCTTGCATTGTTCCCGGTTTTTTCGCAAAGTCAGACAAAGTTTAATTTTCTTGACAAATTTGCCGTGGTCAATTACACGAACATTGACACAGCAAATGTTGAAACAAAGGAGATGGTCAACGTATGGACATCTTATCTTAAATCGCGGCTCTATGGCTGGTTGAAGAAGAATGACACCCTTGGCGCCGGTTACTGGAACAATGAAGAAAGAAAACTGACGACATTTCCGGACCAGATGTGTTTTCTTTATCCCTGGTTGTATTATTTCCCTACGACTATTTTAAATATCGAACCATGCGGGGATGGCTTCTTCCGTATTTTGAACAGCAATACAGAAGCAGATTCAAACGGGATCGTTGATACAAAAGCCATTTACTACGTACTCATCAAAAAAATAAACAATGAGTATAAGCTCTTCAATTATTTCTACCATGAAAAGGATCAGTTAAATGCCTTCACCATGGGAATGATCCGGTTTTATTATCCTCAATCCTATCATTTTTCAGACCTTAAGGCAAGGAAACTGATCCGGTTTCAGGATAGTTTGTCCCGGTTATTTGATCTGCCCTTGCATGAGAAATTAGATTATGTGGTTGACTCAGATAATGCATCATTGATACGTCATTTCGGATGCATATATCTTAAAACATTTTACACGAATAAGTCCGGCCAATATTGGAAAGAAAATCACACCCTTCTTTCTTCATTTGATGAAAATGACCAACATGAAATGGTTCATTATTTTACATCGGCCAGGTTTACCGATTATATTCATTTTTTTGACGAGGGGATTGCTACCTATCTTGGAGGAAGTCTGGGCCATGATCTGTCATGGCACATTGCAAAGCTGAACAACTATTTTAACAGAGCCGGCGCAGATACTGCAAACATCATGAACCATCCCCGAATTGGCCGGGAAACTCAGCCATTCTACGTTACCGGGGGGATCATTATGAAATATGCCGTTGATAATTACGGATTTCAAAAAGCTTTAAAATTGCTTTCGTACTCTGAGGAACATCATACGCCGGAAGAGGTTATTGAGAAAGAGCTGGGGATTCCCAAAGCTGAGTTAAACGCTTTTTTTTTAAAATACATTACAAAGCATAAACTTGATAAAAATTGATTGTGAATAAGAAAATCACATGAAATAATAAGATGATAAAGTACTGTTTTATCCTGCTTCTATTGTTTCCGCTGGTTGTTCAATGTCAGACAAAATCAGATGGAATTGGCGATTTAGTCAGAGTAAATTACACAAATATAGACACTTCCGATGTTGAAGTAAATGCGGTGGTCAAAGTTTGGACATCTTATCTTAAATCCCGCATCTATGGATGGATTCTGAAAAATGACACCCTTGGATTCAACGCCTGGAACAACGAGGAAAGAGAGTCATACCCTCGTCCTGACTTTGTATTCTCCATTTTCCCGGCATTGTTTTTCTTTCATACGGCTGTTTTGAATATTGACTCGGTTGACCACAATTATTACCGGATATTAAATTGCAATTCAGTTGCAGATTCAACAGGCAATGTGCAGATAAAAGCCATCTACTATGTTCTTGCTGGTAAGACAGAGGGGGAATATAAACTCTTTAATTATTTCTATCATGAAAAAGAAAAGTTAAAGACTACCGACGTTGGAAAGGTGCAGTATTATTATCCGGGGTATTACCCGTTTTCCAACGAAAAGGCACGGAAATTTGTTGAATTTCAGGACAGTTTATCTATACTATTTAATCAACCGGTCATACATAAGCTGACCTATATTTTCGATACAAACACTGTCTCGCTGATGAATCGCATTGGATTTATTTATCAGCCAATGCTGCCGGGTGCGCATGATGGTCGTTATATAACAGATGATTACTTGCTGCTTTCAGCATCTGATGAAAATCACCGGCATGAACTCGTTCACTATTTTACTTCTCTTGAAAATCCAGACCATATCCTTTTATTTGATGAGGGGTTGGCTACCTGCCTGGGTGGAAATAAGGGTCATGACCTGAAATGGCATGCGAATAATCTGTATCAGTATTTTATTCATGAAATGCATTCTGATACATCTAAAATTATGGGTCTGGATTCAATGTCTAAAATTACAGATCCCCTCTATGTTAAAGGTGCCATCATCATGAAATATGCTATTGATAAGTATGGATTTCAAAAAGCACTGACCCTCTTATCATACCCCGAAAACAAATATACCCCGGAAGATGTAATTGCAAAAGAACTTGGGATTCCCAGACTACAGTTGAATTCTTTCTTATTAGAGTACATGAAAAAATACGCAGGTTTATGACCAGATTTAAGAGAACCCCAATGTCCATTCTTCTCGTTATACTCTCTTTGAAGTTAGCCTGTGCCCAAAACCCCGAACCTTCTGTTATTTGCATCATCGGAACTTCACACACCAGTACCGGATTCTGCAACGTTCAGGTTCTTGATTCCGTACTGAACCGGGTAAAACCTGACCTGATCCTGGTTGAACTGGATTCATCATTTTTCACTTCTGATTTTCAGTTCGATACGGTGAAACGGCCTTATATGCTGAAAGAGGGCCATGCCTCTCCTGAGGATATAGCTTCAAATAATTACCGGAAATCACACAAAGCCAGCATGAGGCCTTTTGATATTACCGGAAGGAATGACTTTTACAGAGAAAATGAGTTTTTCAACAGGCAGGATAGCATGTATAAAGACATTGCCCGATATGGTTTAGGTGGCCAGTTGAGTGAAAGAAACCAATCTGATTTTTCACTTCTTTGTAAAAGTCTGGAAAATGTGAATGACCTTGAGATAACAACCCTGAGGGAGTTGAATTCTGAGATGTTAATGAATTTCCTTGAAATTCAGGAATTCATCTACTTGAATAAACCTTTAGAAATAGTTGAGACTACCGACTCACTGAAAAAACATGCCGGATTTGCCCATCTTCAAAAGGATTTTTGGGAGAAAAGAAATGATACCATGATTAAGAATATACTGCACTTTACAAATGAATACCGGCGCATTGTTGTTCTCACAGGAAACTTGCACAGGTATTACCTGGTGAAGGGTTTAAACCGGGTCAAAGGGAATTTTGTAATCCGGGATTTCTGGACCTTCTGAAACTATCGTATAAATACGTTTCAACCCGATTTTCTATTGCAAAAATTTGTTGCTCCTGTTTACGGCATTTTCCCGCAGGTTGAAGTAGTAAAAATTAATGTCGTAAATATGATAGACCCCCAGATCGAGGCCGCCTGAGATTGCATAAATGGCTGTGTCGCTCACGCTGCTGCAAATAATAACGCCATGCGCAAGATCGATGCGTGCATCGGCAAAATCCAGCACCTTTCCAAAACAGGCCAGGGTGCTGTCCGGCATATATGATCCCAGGCTTTCAGTAGCCTGGGCCGGGGTTTCGTCTCTTTTCCAATTGATCGGGTTGATTACCAGCCCTATATTGTTTGCCACAACGATGTTTGTTCCAGGAACTACATTCGGGGACTGTGTGTTATAGGAAATGATCACACCCGTATCATCGGGGCCTTCGGCAAACCTCAGGTGTTTATTAGCATCCATGAATTCAGCCGTTACCGGGTAACCGATCACATACGCTGCGATCATCCGGGAATAGACATCGGGGTGAGTCGCCATGTATTCAGAGAGTAGGAGCATGATTACGCTGGCACCCTGTGAATGCCCGGCGATGATATAGGGGCGTCCGTTGTTGCAATGACGGATGTAATAATCAAATGCTGCCATGACATCCGCCGCGGGCACTTTCCGGAGCACCTCCCATCGCTGATCCTCGGTTAAAGGCAGCGTGCACGCCCCATCAGCCTGACGGTAAAACGGCGCATAAATATTACCAGCCGTTTCAAAAGCGGTTGCCTGGTGGTTGAAAGCCAATGCCGCACCCTGAAGCATGCTGGCGTGGTAAATACTGCAATAGTCAGGCTCTGCCGGGTTCACTTTTTTCCATACAGTCGGATAAACATAAAAGACATCAATGGGTTTCGAAGGATGAACTGGCAGTGACAGCCAGTGCCGGGGGTTTGAGTAATCGGTAACACCAGTATTTTCAATATTCATCTGATTCATTTTGAGTGATTATATTTACGATTATATTGTTTGCCGGGAAATCGATAAATTCATTTATAAATTTACGAAAGATTCATTTTTTAAAGCAATTTATCAAACGGTCCCATCACCGGATGCAACGAAGGGTAAAGCCATATGACTTGTTGTATTCGGAAATGAAGCAGGAACTGGAAAAGAAGTAGAGACCCCAGCTTTTAGTTGCTGAAGATTGGTTAAGACTCCAGTAGATGCCGTTTGTGCCGCGACCGTCCAGCGATCCCCCGCTGTCAAAGAGGTACCCTGCAGCATGCATTTTTAAAGCAGAATTCCACGCACTGCCCGGGTTGGTCCAACTTCCTGCCGCATCCACATTGGTCCATTCACTACCGGTCGGAATGCGCCACGTGGCTCCAAGTTCCAGGCTGCATGGGTCATTGGCAGACTGCCAGTCAAAATTTTCATTTATGGAAGTTATCCAGGTTGTATTGGGTGTCCTGGTTATTCCATCATGTTTGTATCCCTGTTTCCGGTTGAATTGCCAGTACCAGCCTGCAGAGGCTTCGGTTGCATCGTCAACAGCGTTTGCCTGATGGTCAGCGCCCAGATTACCCTCTATCCAGCACTTTGCGGGTTCGCCCGGGATATCAGTAACAGTGCCATATGTTACGGTTTTATCGACGGGAGCCACGCCGCCTGATGTTATATGGGAAATCGCAACAGGATCACCACAAAACCACCCTCCTCCCGGATTAATAATGGAAGAGCCATAAGCTATTTCCTTCCATTTGTTAAGAGTTAAAAGGTAGGTGAAAAATTTATTGCTGGTGGTACAAAAAACCACGAGTCCATTTGCAGGATTGACAATTGCTTCGATCTCCCCCTGAGTCATCCGTGGAAAAAGCACCCCTTTGCTGGTTGATTTCACATCGAGCATCGCCGAATTACTGGCTGCGCTGTTGTCGCTGCTAATACCCACCTGAGCAAACACGGCACTGCTAACGAGTAAAAGAAAAGCAGTAAATAAGGCCCACAAATCAAAAGGTTTAAAGTTAATCAATCAAAATTTAACGATTATCCTACATGAATGCAGGATGCAAAGAATAAACATGAAACGGCCGATCAATACGAATGGTTTCAATAGCTTCCAGTATGCTTACATTTTTGCCCTGGTTAAAAGAAGCTGCTTGCAATGATGTTTAACCAGCATTGTAATAAGGTTTAAACACCTGTGTAAATATAGCTAAAAAGGCTGTTTATAGGTATCTCGAAGCATTTTAAAACATATTGCCATGTGTACAGTACTGGCCCTCTTAGTGAGGGCTTTTTTAATGTCATGGATTGGCGTAGTGAGGGTGTAATTTCGTGAATAAAATAGGTAGGAGTATCATTAGGAGTATCATTAGGAGTATCAAATAATGAAATAAAACCATCTCTAAATTATAACATACTGCTCAAAATGTAAGCATAAACAATAAGAAATTAATTATTAAATGGGGTATAGTACCCCAACTATTAAGAATATAAACGAACTGATAACGATGTAATAGACTGAAATACATCACGTAAAGTAAAATATCAATAAAATAGGCGGGTGAAATCGTGTGTGCGGGTGAAAAAAAAGCTACTTTTTATCTGCCTGGAAGGGATATGTACACATATTAATCACCCTGTTTTCTGATAAGGATCCTTCTTATCAGTTTTCGGTGAAGATTTTTCTTGTTCGATCTCAAGAGACCGGTTTATTTTCTCCAGGTAGCTAATTGTCTTTTCCAATGCGGAAATAGTACGATCTTTTTCTTTACAATGCTTGCAGTAATTATTTTCAGAAGTCCGCAAGTCGATTGTAGAGTGAGTTGAGTTTTCATCCATCAACATTTGACCCGCACCTGTAATTAACCAGGTTGGCGAAATGTTTCGATATGCGGCGATAACTTTTGCTAATGTTTCCTCATTAATACCGGTTGGACTCTCCAAAGTACCCCTTGATATTCCTGTTTTTAAATAAAATTCACGCCTACTAACGCCCAATGTGTCAGCAAATTGTAAAATTCTTTGCTTAACTGGCGAAAATATTTGTATTTTTTCTTGCAATGGCGAAAACTATTGTATTATATTTGCCTCATGAACGATGCAAATATACAGCCCAAAAACGCGAAAAGCAAATATGTCTATGATTACCCTGGTAATCGTGAGGTTTCGCCACATTTGACTTGGCAGGATAAACAATTGATTGCTTCCCGAACAAGATTTTCAATCGTATATGTAAGACAGTGGTGCCAGGGACGGCGCAGATCCCGCCGGATCGAAGAGTTTGCACGCATGATCATGAAACTGAACATCGCCAAACAGCGCAAACTGAATCAATCAATAGATCCATCCACCAATTAAAAGCAAAAACACAATGGAACGACCGAAAATTGAAATCAACATCCATAATCTGATCGGAGCAATGAACGTGTACGATCAAAAGGTGTCAACTGAGAAGTTGAAGGAAGAGGTAGAAAAGAAAATTATCGCCGCACTTAACGTGGCCGGACAATCGGCATGGATGATTGTACCATCCAGAGATAAGGTAGAGATTCAGAGAGATTTAAATAAAGTTGCTGATGAACTTGATGGACTTATATCCGAATCCAATAAAATTGGCATGGAGGTGTAAATTGATTTATTTCTTTCCCATCCTGCTCGAAGCAGAAAAGTGGAAATTACCATGACCGAGCTCAAACAAAGACCCGGATCAAGTGAAGGCTGGAAACCTTAACCCTGAAAAAGAAAACGGCATCATGAATTCCTGGTTCGATGTTGCCACTCTCCATTTTTAAAAACCTCATCAATCTCACTAATACCCTCACTCAATGGACCATCAGAATCATCCCATGACATTCGATTCGCTATGTCGTGAAAATAAAAGTAAGCTTCCAGCGCATTTATCAACATACACGCCTCAGGAGGATTACTCGGTAATGAAATGCAAAAGGAGTCGGCAAATGGACCCATGCCCTGTAACTCAAGATCAAAAAATTGACAATACCGCCATAGGTCGTTGGTTTGTTTTTTCAAATGATCCACGTCCTTGTACATCAAAATCTGTACTTTAAAATACCACATACTGCTTCATTTAAGGTTTGACGACGTAAATGTAAGCACTTCCCGGAAAAAAGCAAGTAGCTGGCTGATCAGATCAGCCTCCGGGATCAAAAAACACCGATGGAGACTTTCAACAACATATTCTGCATCTCATCCAAGGACATCACCTCAGGGGATCCCCATAGCGACAGCGTGAAGGAACGTCCGGTGATGAGCTATGGAAAACTTCATTTGTATTATAGTCGTGGAGAGAAACTCAACCCAAAACTTGTTGTACGTCATGGCAGAGGATTAGGCAGTCCTGTACTTCTAAACTACGACTTACTCAGGGATGACATCAAGAGGGGATTATTTGAAAAGTACGGTGACGTTAAAAGGTTCTCACGCACCAACCGGTTGCAGGAAATGATTGAACCGGATCACCTGGCATCAAAGTATTTCAGTGCATTCCTTTTCGACGATGAGACCAACATCAAGCATGATCGCCAGGTTGAGTATAACGCCAATGCCTCCATTTTAAACGCAATCGGGAAATATCTTACCGAATTGAAAGGGCGCAACAAGCGGCTGAGCAAAAAGACATCCGGAATGTGGGATCTTATCAGTGATGCCACCAACGCCATAGACATAACCAGGTATCCGCACACCCTACCAACACATCCGCTGCGCCTTCACGACAAATACAAAAATTATCTCCAACACGGTTACTCCCATCTCATCCATAAGGGCAACAAGAACGTAAATGCCAGGAAAGTAAACGATGATGTCGAGCGCCTGATCATCTCCCTCTATTGCATCCAGAATCTTCCTTTTGGAACCTGGGTATATGACAACTATTTGCAGTTCCTTTCCGGCAGTCTGACCATCGTGGATGCTGAAACCGGAAACATTTACGACAGGGACGATTATTTTGACCACGAAAAGGGAACGTATATCACCATCAGCAGGTCCACCGTGTGGAATATCATCAACAACCCGGCCAACGCTATCATCATTGACCGGTTAAGGAATAACCGCATCGACCACATCACCAAGAGCACTCCATACAACCACCGCAAGCTTCCACAGTTCTCCCTGAGCAAGATATCAATGGATGACAGGACGCTTAGTCGTAAAACCACCGATGGGAAGTGGCTGAATGCTTACATGGCCTTTGACGTATTGAGTGACGTGGCGATCTCCTGCGTTTACAGCACCGATTCGCCATCAGTAAGCATGGTATGGGATTGTTTCAGACAAATGTACCATACCATAAATAAGCATAACCTGGTGTGGCCTGGCGAGGTCGAGGTTGAGAACCATTTAATGAGCGATATCCGGGAGGATTTGGACGCGATGTTCAGTTATGTGACCTTCTGCGCTCCCGGTTTATCCAGGTCAAAACGTGCCGAGCATAAGATCAGGTCAAAGAAATACGGTGATGAGAAGAAGTTTCAGACTGGTATCGGCCGGTGGAACCAGAAGGGAGCCTATAAAACCAAGAGCGAAAACAAGGATGAGGATTATAAGCAACCCAGGATCCCGATAGCTACACTGGTAGCCGACGACCGTGACAGCATACAGCGCTTCAATCACTCCCTACATCCCAATCAGAAGATGTTTCCAGGGAAAACACGCTGGCAGGTGCTGGTTGAAAACATAAATCCGGATCTCTCCCGGCCGCAAAAGCATAAACTGTTCCGGTACATGGGTATCCGTACCGAGACCTCCATAAGAAATAATGACTTTGCACAGGTGATGTACGAAAAGTATGCCATCGACAACCAGGGCGCCATCGCACGCCTGAAGCCGAACAATTACAATGTCGAAGCATACTATGTCCCTGATCCGGATGGCAACATCGGAGAGGTTTACCTGTACCAGGGAGATACCTTCATTACCAAGGCCACTAAGATCGAGCGGTATAACGAGGCGAAGATGGAACGGACCGATGATGATGAAAGGATCCGCACGAACCAGGCCAAGCGTCAGGCTCACTTCTTCAAAACAGAGAAGGACGGGATCACTGAGAAAGTAACCAGGAAGATGGAGCTTGTCACACCGGTAGACTATTCCGATATCCCCGTAAATATCATTGTCTCTCAACCTGAAGAAGAGGTTCTTAGCAACGAGGAATACACCAAGAGGCTTCTTGAAAATTATGGCGGGAGTTGGGGGCGTGACAAGGCATTGAACGATATTTAAATTACCAACTATAAACCAAAACACCAAAACATTATGATCACAAATGAAATCAAACATCGCATCGTTACCGAACTATCGGAACGACGAAACAACTTCGCAGGATCAGACGCGAAGTTTGCCGTATCTATCGGCATTAACAACGCACAGTACTCCCGTATCAAGAACGGGGATATCGAAAGAGTGCTGTCAGATCAGAACTGGCTTTCACTCGCCAGGATCCTTGAGATGTCAATCGGAAATACCCCGGCATGGAACATCGCCCGTACCCCGGTATTCGAATTCATCTCCGGACAACTCACTTTCTGTCAGACAAACTCATCCAGCCGGTTGCTGTGTGATATCGCTGACATTGGAAAGACCTTCACCGCAAAGGCTTATGTGAAAGCCAATAAAAATGCCGTATACGTTGATTGCAGCCAGGTAAAGACAAAACAGAAGCTTGTTCGCTTCATTGCAAAGGAATTCGGGGTAGGGCATACCGGCAAGTACAGCGATGTGTATGCAGATCTGGTGTTTTATCTGCGCGGGTTGCCCTCCCCGTTAATTATCCTGGACGAAGCCGGTGACCTGGAGTATGCCGCCTTCCTGGAGCTGAAGGCTCTCTGGAATGCCACCGAGCGCTCATGTGGCTGGTATATGATGGGCGCTGATGGACTCAGGGAGAAGATCCGTCGTTCCATCGACTCAAAAAAGGTAGGATTTACGGAATTGTTCAGCCGTTACGGTTCCAGGTACCAGAAAGCATCACCGGACGGCAGAGATGACCTGATCCAGTTTAAGTCGGTCAATGCAGCGCTGATCATCAAGGCCAATGCAACCGGTGAGGTGAACGTACAGAAGCTTCTGGTAAGCACCGACTACTCTTTGAGGCGTATAGCCGACGAACTACGCAAAATCAGCGCATAATGTTGCACAGACGCGCCATATCCATCCAACAGCTTTACCGGACCAACCTCCGGAGCCTGGAATTTACCGGGCAGTGGCTCGACGCCATCGGATGCCCTGAGCCATCCGGTGCTTGGATCATATGGGGAAATTCAGGAAATGGAAAAACAAGGTTTGCTCTGCAGCTGGCGAAGTACCTGGCCACCCTTGGCCGTAAGGTAGCTTATGATTCACTGGAAGAGGGCGTATCACTGTCTCTACGCAATGCCATCGAGGATTGCAACATCCAGGAAGTTTCCAGAAGGTTCA
>CAIKNA010000408.1 GCA_903828645.1 uncultured Bacteroidales bacterium | reverse complement strand
GACGTGAAAGGCACTATTTTGTATAATATTGATATTCAGCTATATACAAAATAGGGGGGGGTAAAATTAGGTTTTTAGAAAACCATACTATATATTTGCGCCGTAACTGACATCAAAAATAGAGGTTTTTAGAGGTGCCCTTTAGTTGTTAAACCGGATAAAATTCATTGTATTTGTGAACTATACTTTCTAAAGTGCTATTTATCAGTAATAACGGGTAAAAAACACCTTGGATTTACAACAAAATAAAGCTATCGTTATGAAGGATATTAATTATTCAAAAAGAGAGAATTCGTTGGAATGGGTGAGGAGAAGTTTGAAAATCGTGGTGGTGTTATGCCTGGTTATTTTAACGTTGTCACAAACTGCCTGGGGAACAAACTATTATTCTGCAGGCAATAATGATGCAAAGACACTCGCGAGTTGGTGGACGAATACCAATGGAACTGGTTCCCATCCTAGTGATTTTACCACAGCTGGAAATTTCTTTATTATTCAGAATGGCCACACGATGTCAACATCTGCAGCATGGGCAGTTACTGGAACGGGTTCAACAATTCAAATTAATACAGGAGGAACTCTGGTTGCGACTTTTGATGTATCTGCCACTATCATGACTGTAGCAAGCGGTGCAACTTATCAGCACAATTTTAATGGGGGTACCATCCCTGCCGCCACTTGGAATCCAGGTTCTTTGTGCAGTGTTACGGGTATTACCAGCGTGGCCTTATCTGGAAAAACTCAGTCGTTTGGAAATTTTTCCTGGAATTGTCCTAGTCAAACTGTTGGAGTTGGGCTGAATACAAGTTCATTTACAATACAAAACGGTAGTACGTTTACATTAACTTCTACTGGTACAGGATCTGTATCTGTTTTAAATGATGGAGCTTCGATAGCTTCTATTACTCAAACATGGTTAGGGAATCTTGTAATTGATGGTGGAAATTTTAATATTCTAAGAGCCTCAAGTTCTAACAATTATGATGCAACATTGACTGTTAATAACTTGACAATCAATGGGGGAGTATTGGTTATCAATAATTATACGACGAATGATGGAAGATACCCTGATGGTACTTTAATTGTGAACGGCGCTTTTTCCATGACGAACGGCACCCTGGATTTTATGATCCAAGACCTTACCTCAAGTACGTCTTTTTTCACGGCAACATTACAAATAGGAGGGAGTTTTACATGGTCAAATGGTACAATTAAAAGAACGAATGCACAGGCGGATCCTGTTACAACAATTGATTTTATAAAAACTTCCGGCACACAGGATTATACTCAATCAGGAGGAATATATACACCGGGTGCAGGGAAGGGTATTACCTGGAGCCATTCAGGGGCTGGCGGTGTTAATAACACATATTCTGGCGGTACAATGACGGCTTACGGTTATCTTGGCGCAACAAGGATCCATAATTTCACGGTAAACAGCACAGGAACTATCACATTATTTAATTCTCCAACTATTAGTGGTACATTTTATATGACTAAAGGTGTGTTTGCACTTGGAGGAAAGACACTTAGCTGGGGTACTTCTTCAGCACTAGAATATAATGGAACCACCGACCAAACAACCGGACCCGAATGGCCGGCATCATTTACCAAACCTGTTACAATTTCAAATACCGTTACATTGGATGGTGATAAGACAATAAGTGGTACACTCGCTGTAGGAACACATACTTTAACCGGAGGAAAAAGCATGAACGCCTCCACCATTGCCATAGGCACGGGCTCAATGGTTATGGGCGATATTACAACCAGCACTGCGCTCACCTGCTCGGGTGCTTCCTCCATAAGCTTAAGCGGAGTATGGAGCGTTACCGGGTTTACAAAATCAAACAGTACGATTACCTTTACTGGTACAGGAAATATCAATAATGCGACCAGTTTCTATAATGTGACAAACTCGGGTGGAACCAGGTCTGTTTTACAAAATATTGATGTGGAAAACACCCTTTTGGTAAGCGGTGGTGATTTACGTTCATCAGGTACTCATTCACTTACCATGTCGGGTGCTGCTTCAACAATTAACATTACCAGCGGTTCTATCTCAGGAACTGATGTTTCATCTGGTAATGATTTAAGTCTGTTAGTTTCAGGCGCACAAACGACCTTAACGGGAAATGCGACCACAAATGATGATCATGAAAAGAAGTTTCATGACGTCACCGTAAATTCGGGTAAAAAACTGATCCTACAGCGAGGAATTCTTTGCAGATATGGAGCTTTTACGTGTAACGGAACGATTCAGATTGATGCCAATGGCTATATACAGAACACGCCAGTAAGTGCAATACCACCTGCCTACAATGCCACAACCGGTTCCCTTATATTCAACAATGGCGGTGCCTTCCAATCTGCGGCGGAATGGCCTGCAACCTATTCGCCATTCAATGTAACGTTGCAAAATGCAGGAACCAATGTAACCATGGGCGGCAGCAGATTTGTCGCAGGAACATTGACCCTGTCCAATGGTACTTTGACAGTCGGAGCAAATACCCTGACTTTTTCCGGTCTAAGTCCAGTACGGACATCAGGAAGTATTGATGCCAGTAATGGTTCAGCAAAACTTGCATTTACAAACACATCATCAATCACGCTTCCAGCCAGTATTTTCACGGGTAATATAAATAATCTCACCATCAATGGAACCGGAGGTGTTGTTTTGGGTTCTGCTACAACTGTAGCAGGCACCCTCAATCTCACTACCGGTACCCTCAGCGGTTCGCTTACCTACGGGGCTAATGGAATATTAACATACAACGGTACGGCCTATTCCACTACCAGCGATGTTGAATTTCCTGCTGCCAGCGGTCCAAAAGATTTGAATGTTACCATTGCAAATTCCTCAGGT
>CAIKNA010000407.1 GCA_903828645.1 uncultured Bacteroidales bacterium | reverse complement strand
TGCTATGCCTTCATGGAAAATCCCGCTTGGGAATCATGACCGGCAACGGGACATGTGCTTCCTGGCATGACGGCTCATCTCCCGGCTTCACCCCGGACATCTATGCAAACCACATCCAAATACCTGGTCGCCTGAATCCCCGTTCTTATACAATTTTGTCTATCAGGTTACTGACCGGAATAATGTGGTGATTGACGAAGTGAAAAGCTATGCAGGGATGCGCAAAATTCATATCGAAGGAAACCGGATATTCCTGAATAATAAGCCTCTCTATTTACGATTTGTGCTCGATCAGGGGTTTTATCCCGAAGGAATATGGACCGCTCCGACAGATGAGGCTTTAAAAAATGACGTTCAATTATCAATGAATGCCGGATTCAACGGTGCCCGGCTGCACCAGAAAATTTTTGATGAAAGGTTCCATTACTGGGCCGACAAATTAGGCTATCTGACCTGGGCCGAGTCATCCAGCGGAGGATTTGGAGTGAACGATCCCGAAGGTGGCAGGAACTTCCTGAGCGAATGGTTCGAAATTGTTACCCGCGACAGAAATCATCCCTCCATTATTGCCTGGACCCCATTTAATGAAACGGGGTCATCCAAAAATCCGCAGTTCGGCCGGCTTGTAAATGATATCTGTAACGTCACTAAAAATCTCGATCCCACACGTCCCATCAACGATGCCAGTGGTTGGACACACATCCGGACTGATTTGTGGACTGCCCATTGCTATGTGCAAAATCCTGAAGAGTTTAAGAATTATATGACGCCAAATGAAAAACGGCAGATCTTCACCAATTATGCCGTAGAAAAATACAATAACCAACCCTATATTCTGGATGAATACGGTGGAATCAAATGGGTTTCCAAATCAATGAGCGAATCTTCATGGGGATACAGCGAACCTAAATCGATTGATGAATATTACGACCGTCTGGGCAAACTAACCGATGCTATTCTGACAACAAGCTACATCACAGGTTATTGCTACACCCAGTTTACTGATGTTGAGCAGGAACAAAATGGCATCTATAACTATGACCGGAGTCTCAAATTTGACATGAAAAAGATCAGGGCAATTTTCAGTAAAGTACCTCCTGAATATCTCAGGTATAAAGAGTGATCGACTAATAGGCAGAAGATAATGTGCTAATTTGGTAATGGGATAATTCCGTAATGTGCTAATTCGGTAATGTGCTAATTTGAAAATTTGAAAATGGAGGAAGAATAAAATTTTAAAATTTTTGTATACATGAAAATTCTTTTTGCCACCAAATCACTAAAACACCAAGTTGCACCAAATAGTGGGTTCACTTTTGGTGCCTTTTTGGTGACTTTGTGTTTTAGTGGCGATTTTTATTACTCAACAAATACCTACCTCACTAATTAATCATACCTCTAATATTAATACTTTATGAACCGACATATTCTTCTTGCATTTTTCTCCCTGCTAGATCTTGCCCTTCCCTCTTTGGGGCAGAAAAAAACAAATATTGATTATGTCAATCCGATGATCGGGGCATTTGGACCGGCAGGTTCTAAATTAGCCGGCAAGGATTGTGGCAGAACTTTCCCCGGAGCAACTACCCCTTTTGGACTGGTTCAGCTCAGTCCCGATACCAATACCGGAGGCGACAATGGAAACGGCTATTCGTGGTTCAATAATACCATCGAAGGGTTCAGTTTTACCCACATGAGCGGAATTGGATGGAATGGCGACCTGGGCAATTTTCTGGTAATGCCAACTACAGGTCCGCTGAAAACAAACAGATCGG
>CAIKNA010000406.1 GCA_903828645.1 uncultured Bacteroidales bacterium | reverse complement strand
CCAGGTATATAGTGAAGACTGTTTGCTGTAGCGTTTTATTGAGTGAATGATTTCAAGAAAAACCTCCTGGGATATATCCTCTGCATCTTCCATGTTTGACACAAAATAATATGCAGTTTTAATGACATTTTTCTGGTAGGTGTTTACAAGATATTGAAAAGCATCTTTAGTTTGAATGATAAGTCCATCAATCAGTTCCTGTTCATTCATTCTAAAAGCGTTTGGAGTGTAGAAAGGCATCCGGAATATTCCTGAAAATTAGGAATATTCCGGATGCCTCTATGCTTTCTTCTTACTGTTACTTATTATTGGGTTTTTGTGGTTCCTGAGCTGGTGTGCCCTGGTGTCCGCAACCATTCCGGTGCTGCTGCCCGCAACCGCCACCACCGCAATATCCCTTTCCCTGACCTTTCTGACCGCAACCCATACCACATCCGCTGGGATTGCCTTTTCCCTGGCATGATGCCTTTTTATCACAAATCCCGTCTCCATTCTTACCGACAAAGTTTGTGCATTTCCCGTTTTGCATCTTTCCCTGGTGGTTGTCGCAAACTCCATCATGGTTATTGTCAACAAATTTTCCCGGTGCAGGAGCATTCATGGTTTGTGACGCACGGGCATCCTTTTCTGTTTTGTTAGCCGGTACCTTCTGTGAGTAGGCCTGAGAAAAAATTAATGACATGAATGCCATTACCAGGGTGATTCTTTTTAAAGTCTTCATAGTTCTGATTTTAAGTAGTGAAACAAATGGTTTTATCAATTAGACGAACCAAAATGTGAAAACTTGCGCACCAAAAAAGGAAATTTCCTGAATGGAGCAGTGAAAATTTGCCTACCAGAAGCAATTGAATGATTAATAAATAGATATGTGCTGAGCAGGTAAAAAGGTGTAAATTTTATTTTAAACTATTCCCCGACTGTTAACTGTAAAGCAACAAAAGGCGGAGGTTATTACTTCCGCCTTTGTTTTTATCGTAAAACCGAAATTATTTTGCTTTTATTTCTTCCCCCGGGTGCTAATCCCAAAAGGCAGATATAACGGGCAGAAGCTCAATAAACTTGTCAGGATAAATACCCCGGCAAAGATCAGTAAAATGATAGCGATCGTTCCTGAAATTACGTGTGTGAAATACAGGATAACTACTATGGCTGCAATCACTAACCTGATTGCGATGTCGATGGTTCCCATGTTCTTTTTCATAAGGCTCAAATTTTAGGTTAAGAAATTAAACTATAAAAATACAATGCTGCAAGCACAAAAAAGAAAATCATTGTTGCAACTCTTTTAATTTGAAACATTCTCATATTATCAAATACATTAAATCCGTTAGTTTGTCCGTAAATACTCAATGGCACTCAAGGCTGCAATCGTACCGTCACTAACAGCAGTGGTTACCTGGCGGTATCGCTTTACGATGCTGTCGCCGGCTGCAAAAACACCCGGAACATTGGTCTGCATTTCTGCATCAACAATTATTTCTCCTTTGAAATTCAGTTCAATGCATTTTTCAAATCCCTGGGTTTTTGCAATATACCCGATGAAAATGAAGATTCCATCAACTGCCAGCGTCGTTTTATCTCCTGTTGGCAGATGTTCAATCTCAACTTGTTTTACAGAATCTTCACCAATGATATTCCTGACTTGAGATTCCATGTAAAACTTAATTTTGGGATTTGCTTTTGCCTCTTCCACTGCATAAGGAAAAGCCTGGAACTGATCAAACTGATGGACCACCGCAACATTGCGGGCATATTTTGTTAAGGAAACGGCCTCTTCAAGGGCTGAATTACCACCACCTACAACTACGATATCTTTGCCGGTGAAGAAATCCCCATCACAGGTTGCACAATATGAAACACCACGACCTTTGAATTCAGCTTCGCCTGGTACATGGATCATCCTTGGCTCTCCTCCCGGTGACAGAATGACAGTCCTGCCAAAGAATTGTTCGTTGCCATTGATCTCAACCATTTTTGGATTTGCGGAATATTCAAATGCAGTGACCTGAATATTTGACTTGATTTTACAGCCAAAAGCCAGGGCCTGCTTTTTCATGATGTTACCCAACTGAAAGCCACTGGTTGATTCAACTCCGGGATAATTTGCAATCTCGTGGGTTAACACGAGTTGACCACCGACTGTTCCTTCATTAAGGATAAGGGTTTTCATCCTGGCACGTGAGGCATATATTCCGGCAGTCAGACCGGCCGGGCCACCGCCAATAATGATAATATCGAAAATTTCCGGCATTCTTTTCCAAATGGATTTTTAATACTATTTGCTGCCGAACTGGGCATCAAGGATTGATTTGACCTGCGGCATCGATTGGATGCTGGACGTTGCTTTCACCAGCTTTCCGTTCTTATAATAAACGGTAACGGGGATCCCCATAAAGCCCTTGCATTCAGGGGCGTTGCGGATCGGGTATGATTCGGGATTGTCAAATTCCATATCGGCGAATTTAACATGAGTGTATTCCGGTTCGAGTTCCTCCATAATGCCATATACGGGGATACACATGGGGCCCATCCGCCCGCAGCAGATCATTACATTATCATTCTGTTCGATGAATTTCTGGTGCTCGGAGGCACTCAGGATGTGTTTTAAATTTGTTTGCAGCATAGGATTAAGTTTTATATGTCATGTTCTGCATG
>CAIKNA010000405.1 GCA_903828645.1 uncultured Bacteroidales bacterium | reverse complement strand
CTGGCCAGTAAATTACTCTGGGCAAGATTGTCATCGAGTTTCTTCTGGGTCTCTTTTCTTTTATCATCCAGCGAAATAATGGAAGTGATGATCACTTGGCCATCAAAATTCTTTATGGCAAGGCGTTTGATTATTTCCTCAGGATTTTCGCGAATTGCAGTTAATTGGAGCATAAGATTTTTTTTACAAATATATCCAAAATAAAAATCCCGGCTAGCATTAGTCGGGATGTCATTCGTTCAAAAAAAGTTTTTCAGTTAATCCTGCTTTTCCTGTTCCAGCGGGAGGATGGAAACAAAGGAACGGTTCTTCATCTTTTTCTTGAAGTCCACAACGCCGTCAACCAAAGCAAACAATGTGTGGTCTTTGCCGATTCCGACATTCAACCCGGGATTATGAACAGTTCCGCGCTGACGGATGATGATGTTGCCGGCTTTTGCAAGCTGACCGCCGTATATCTTAACACCTAACCGTTTGGAATGTGATTCGCGTCCGTTACTCGAACTACCTGCACCTTTTTTGTGTGCCATATAAAAATGTTTTTAAAAATTCTGTTTAAACTGTCTCAGGTTCAGAAGTTTTTACTTCTTTAACGGCCTTCTTCTCTTTCTTAACAGCACCTTTGAGGGTGATGTTTTCGATCAGGATCTTACTGAAATCCTGGCGGTGACCCGTCTCTTTCTGAAAACCTTTTCTTCTTTTCTTCTTGAAAACGATGACTTTGTCACCCCTTGCATGTTCAATGATCTTTCCACTGATCTTTGTACCTTCAACATGCGGGGCTCCGACAGTGATCGCACCATCGTTGTCAACCAGTAAAACTTCTGAGAATTCAACCTTTGTACCGGGGTCTCCTTCGAGGCGATGAACAAAAATTTCATCTTTCTTCTCAACTTTAAACTGCTGTCCGGCTATCTCAACAATTGCATACATCGTACGAAAAATAAATTGATTTACTTCATTTTTTGGGAGTGCAAAGATAGAGAAAGTTTTTAATTTCCAAAGGATTTCATCTGAAAATAAAATGAATTGTTGAAAAAATTAGCAGAACGGGCAACATTCTTTGATTTTCGGTATCTTTGTGATGAACAAATCGGTCCGTCAAATATGATGAAGGGCAACTTCAGGAAGATGGCCATACAATCGGGCTGTTTTCTTCTGTTTTTCCTGCTTGTTACTCCGGGCTGGTCGCAGTCCCCGGCCACGCTTTCAGGAATCGTCACCAATGGCCTGACCGGAGCCCCGATTATCGGTGCAAAAATTTCTTTTGACAACAATTCAACATGGTCAGTGGCCGGTGGGTTTTATTACCTATCCATCACATCCGGCGCCACCCTTCCGGTAGTCTGTTCAAAACCGGGCTATGAAAGTTTTTCTTCCGCCCCGATGACCTTTCAGCCCGCCTTTGCATACACGCTGAACCTATCCATACTTGAGAGCCGCAATCCACCTGGAACAACCACCGCTGTACTCAATACTTCCGGTTCAATCCCGTTTGTTCCGGTTCAGTGGCAGATCCCGCATGGGAACTACGACCTTCTTTATGATGATGGCATCCCCGACGATTTTACGGTTTGGGCTGTCCAGGGAAACCAGGATGCCGTAAGGTTTACTCCCCTTGCTTACCCGGCAATAGTTACAGGCGGAATGATCCATCTCGGGAGTGCTTCGAATTACCCGGCAGGCAGTTATCCGTTAGTTCCATTCCAGGTCTCTGTTTATGATGCCTCCGGACCAGGCGGAACGCCCGGGACCGTCATTTCTGGTCCGCAGGTTGTGATACCGACAGCCCTTGGGTGGCTCGAATTCTCCTTTACAAATCCGCCGGTTGTGAATACCGGCAACTTTTATATTGTCATGACCCAGGGAGGCAATGCCCCGAATGCTGCAGGAATCGCGATTGATCAGACCAATCCGCAGTTCCGGAGCTATTCCCGGTTCGCTACCGGGAACGGAAACTGGATGCCGGCCGCCGGTAACTTCATGATCAGGGCGCTGGTTGAAGGATCAGGGGGCCCTTCATACCTTAATTATTCACCTGCAAATGTTCTCGGGTATAATACCTGGCGTCTGAAGCAAGGCGAAGAACTGAACGTGGCAGCCTGGACACCTTTAAGATCAACCACCTTAACGCACATTTCGGATTCTTCCTGGAGTTCACTGCCCTGTGGCCCCTACCGGTGGGGCGTGCAGGCGCTTTACCCCGGGAACCGCCAGTCTGAGGTAACGTTTTCCAACATCCTCGGGAAATGCTGGACCAATTCAGTCACTGTTCATGTAACACTGAGCTGTGATTCGGCCAGTGTCAGCGGCACCCAGGTGACCATGAAAAACCTGGTCTACCCGGATACCCTCTATTCCCATCCTGTGAATGCAACCGGGGACGTATTCTTTCCGCATTGCTGGAAAGGTTCTTATGAGATCAAAGTCACACGTTTCGGGTACACTACCTCCATCCAGAACCTCAGCCTGGATGCAGATACCTTATTAAAGGTATTCCTTCTCCAGGAAAAAACTCCGGCATCCAACCTGGCGGTGAATGGAAACAGCCTTATTGCTTCATGGGATAAGCCAATGATGCATACAGAACTGTTCCGGGAG
>CAIKNA010000404.1 GCA_903828645.1 uncultured Bacteroidales bacterium | reverse complement strand
CTTTTGGAATTCATCGGCCAGCCAGTCGATGATTACATGGTCGAAGTCATCTCCGCCAAGGTGTGTGTTTCCGTTGGTCGATTTTACTTCAAAAACGCCTTCTCCCAATTCCAGGATTGAGATGTCGAATGTACCGCCACCAAGGTCGAATACTGCAACTTTAATGTCTTTATGTTTTTTGTCCAGGCCATATGCAAGTGCTGCGGCGGTAGGCTCGTTGATGATACGTTTTACCGTAAGCCCCGCAATTTCACCGGCTTCCTTGGTAGCCTGACGCTGGGAATCGCTGAAATAGGCCGGAACGGTGATAACGGCTTCCTTAACCTCCTGCCCCAGGTAATCTTCAGCGGTTTTCTTCATTTTCTGAAGAACCATTGCGCTGATTTCCTGTGGCGTATATAATTTACCACTGATATCGACCCGTGGCGTGTTGTTCTCCCCTTTCGATACCATGAAAGGTACCCGTTTAATCTCTTTTTGCACCTGGTCCCATGTTTCGCCCATAAAACGTTTGATGGAAAAAACAGTGTTCCTTGGATTGGTGATCGCCTGCCGTTTGGCCGGGTCTCCAACCTTGCGTTCACCGTTGTCGGTAAATCCGACAACAGACGGGGTAGTGCGTCTCCCTTCGCTGTTGGGAATCACAACTGGTTCGTTGCCTTCCATCACAGCCACACAGGAGTTGGTGGTTCCAAGATCAATACCAATAATTTTTGCCATGTTAGAATCTCTTTAAAAATAAACAATAATTTGTCCGAATTTGACTCCGGTCAGTCAATCATTGTACCAAAACAAATTTCGTGTCAGAAAGATGACAAAAAGACAGGGAAAACAGGAGGAGGGGCGGATTGGCTGGTTGGCAAATCAGAAGCCGAGGTCGCTGGTATAGGAATTTCTTTTCAGTTCGTCTTTGGTAATCTGGCTGATCCCCAGGGAATCGACAGCTTTCATGAACCGGGAGGAAAAAAGTCCGATTCCGTTGATGATGTTGGTATAGGAAGGTCTTTCCTGGACAAGCGAGAGGGAGGGCTCCGTAACCTCCATGTAGGTATCGAGCTCAGTGGCTCCGACCGTAAATATATACTCACAGTGATTTGCGGTACGGTCGACAAGCGTATCTGGTTGAATCTTTGCCCCGACAATTGAATAAAAAGCATCGCATGGGAAATAGAGGTCAAATGGCAGGGCGCTTGCCATGTCGATTGGTTTGATGTTGTTGAAAACCAGCCAGTCTATGGATTTCATTTTGCTGATGCCGGGGTTTGACTTCAATGTTTCAACATAAAAGAACCGGATCATCAACTGGTAACGCTTGCCATTCTGGGAAGGTTTCCATTTAACTTCAAAAGTCTTCCCGGCAGGGTAACTGACGGTGACCTGTGGACGAAGCACCTCAAAGTTATGCAACAATCCTGTTTGCGAAGTGACCTCTTTCCCGGTTAACTTATTTTTGATATATAACTTATATATGCTGTTCTCATTCAGTTTTGCGGTGGTAAAATACATCAGCTGGTATGGGTAATAAAACACAGAATCTCCCTTCTGCTTATTATGTATGGTGACCGTATCACAGGGGTAAGATCTCACAAAGGCTGTACCTGAATACTCATCGAGCCTCACCTCCAGTTTGTCAGGATAGTTACTGGAATCGGGAACCTGTGCGAATTGCAGTGCATTGCCTTCTCCCAGGAATGCTTTGGTTACCTTGATGAAAGTCGTGTCTGCGGTCTGATCCAGGAGACCATAAACCACGGTCACATCCTTCCAGTTTGCATTGACCTTTAGTTCTTTATTGCAAGAAAACAGGACCGGCAGCAGGAGTAACAAGAAAGGCATGAATCGGAACTTGCGCATGCGTTGAGGATTTTGTAGTTGGCAAAAGTACATAAAAATATCGTAATTTTGCTCTCAAATTCATATTATGTCAACAGCCATATCTTTCAGGAATGTGACAAAAGTCACAACCCATGTCCTTCAGGAGATGAAACTTAAGGGTGAAAAAATCGCCATGCTCACAGCCTATGATTACTCGTTTGCCAAGATTCTTGACAGTACGGGAATTGACGTGATTCTCGTGGGAGACTCAGCTTCGAATGTGATGGCCGGGCATACATCCACCCTGCCGATAACCCTGAATGAAATGATTTATCACGGGGTGTCGGTGGTCAGGGCTGTAAAAAGGGCCCTTGTTGTGGTTGACCTGCCCTTCGGAACTTACCAGGGAAATTCAAAGGAAGCGCTGAATTCTTCCATCAGGATCATGAAGGAAGCCGGGGCAGATGCCGTAAAACTGGAAGGCGGAAAAGAGATCCTCGAATCGGTGGATCGCATCCTATCGGCCGGCATACCGGTTATGGGACATCTGGGACTAACCCCGCAATCCATACATAAGTTCGGAACCTATGTTGTAAGGGCCACCAGCGAAGAGGAGGCGTCCAAACTGCTGGATGATGCCCACCTGCTGGAGAAGGCAGGATGTTTTGCCATCGTCCTCGAAAAAATTCCCGCACTCCTGGGTGCCAAAGTGACACAGGCAGTGAAGATACCCATTATCGGCATCGGCGCGGGCAGTGAAGTTGACGGGCAGGTCCTGGTGTTGCACGACATGCTTGGCATCACCATGGATTTTTCTCCCAGATTTCTCCGGCGGTATGCAAACCTGAGTGAGGAGGTGCGTGGTGCGGTTAACACTTACATCCAGGATGTGAAAACGCTTGACTTTCCCAATGAAAAAGAGCAGTATTGATCAGGCCATTTTATACGAAGACAACCACCTGATCATCCTGAACAAGAGGCCTTCCGATATAGTTCAGGGAGATAAAACCGGGGATGAACCTTTGAGTGAAATCCTGAAAAACTGGCTTAAAATCAGATACGGCAAACCCGGTGAAGTATTCCTGGGAGTGGTTCATCGTCTTGACCGGCCGGTCAGCGGTGCCCTGGTTTTTGCCAGGACATCGAAAGCCCTGTCGCGATTGAATATCATGCTTCGCGATGGCAAGATTCAAAAAACATACTGGGCGGTTGTTAAAACAAAACCGCCCAGGGATGAAGACCACCTGGTTCAGTTTCTTACCAGGAACCCGGAGAAAAACAAAACATTCGTGCACGACGACCCTGTTGCCGGGTCGCAGAAGGCGGAATTAATATACAAGGTGATAGGTAAAAGTGACGGGTATTACCTGCTGGAGGTGAACCTGCTGACAGGTCGCCACCACCAGATCAGGGCCCAGCTTGCCGCAATGGGCTGCCCCGTCAAAGGTGATCTCAAATACGGATATCCCCGATCGAACCAGGGAGGCTTTATTCATCTTCACGCACGTACGATCGAGTTTATTCACCCCGTAAAAAAAGAGATGCTGAAGATTACCGCCCCGCCGCCACAGGACAAATTATGGGATTTTTTCACATTGAACAGCAAGACTGACGCCGTATCCCAATGAGCAGGATCAATTCATCAACAGATACCACTCTCACCCTGCAAAGCACGGTATATCCAAAGCCGGTCTACGTTAAAACGATTTTCCAGGCCCACCTTTTACAACCGACTGATTTTCAAATTAATGACGTTCACAAGTCCCAGCCCGACTGGATCCTTGCCATTTTTGTCCTTTGTTTCATCCTCCTCGCATGGGTGCAGGTCTTCTACCACAACAGGATTCAGCAGATTTTCCGGGCACCGTTTTCCAAACGTTTTATCAACCAGCTCACCCGCGATGGAAACCTCTTCATGGAACGTGTTGCGGTGGCCCTTGGCCTGGTTTACATGCTCTCTTTTTCCCTGTTGCTTTATGAATGCAATGAACAAATCCTGGGATTCACCTTCAGCCAGGTCTCAGGAATTTCATTATTCGGGCTTATTACCCTCCTGAATGTCGTTGTTCTTGCTGCCAAAGTGGCATTGGTGCAGTTGCTCGGCGTGATATTCAAAACAAGGGAAACTACCGGAAATTATCTTCTCAACCTGCTTATCTTCGCCTTGCTTACCGGTCCGTTGCTTCTTATTGCACTTATTTTTATCGTTTACCTCAAATCACTCCTGCTGCTGCATATCTGCCTGTTTATTTTTGTGTTCCTTTTTGTATTCAGGTTCATCCGGGGTTTCTTTATTGGAATGGCATTGACGAAGTTTTCGTATTTATTTTTATTTGTGTATCTTTGCAGCCTCGAAATTTTACCCCTGCTGGTTCTCATAAAAATTTTGCTTAATCAAACACAAACCACGGGAGCGTAAGTATTTCGCGAGTGTGAACGCTAATACGGTACGACCTTGAAAATAAAGAATATTCTTGTTTCCCAGCCTCAACCTCTCGATTTCGAGAAATCACCCTATGGTGAGATAGCGCGAAAATTCAATGTCAACATCACCTTCAGGAAATTTTTTAAAATTGACGGAATTCCCGCCAAGGATTTCCGCAAGGATAAGGTTAACATCCTGGATTATACTGCAGTTATCTTTACTTCCCGCAATGCGGTTGACCATTATTTCAGGATATGCAAGGAGATGCGGATTGAAGTCCCTGAAACCATGAAGTACTTCAGCATCTCTGAATCGACCGCATACTACCTGCAGAAATATGTTCAGTTCAGAAAGAGAAAAATTTTTCACAGTAAAGAAAGTTATCCCAACCTCATTGAACTGATTAAAAAACATAAAACTGAAAAATTTCTTCTTCCATGTTCGGACATCCACAAGCAGGAGATCCCAAAAATGCTTGAAGACAATAAGATAATCTATAAAAAAGCAATTATTTACCGCACCCTTGCCAGTGATCTTTCGGATATCGAAATTCAGAACTTCGATTTATTGGTTTTCTTCAGTCCTTCCGGCATAAAATCACTGCTGAAAAATTTCCCGGATTATGTGCAGGGTGAAACCGCCATCGGCGCCTTTGGTACCTCGACACACAAAGCAGTGAAAGAATCCGGACTCACCCTCAACGTGGAGGCCCCTACGGAAGCTGCAGCCTCCATGACAACCGCCATTGACCTGTTTTTACAAAACGAAGCTAAAAAGAAGTGATTACCGGTTCTTCATTTTTGTACTCTTGAGAATCAGTTCAGGGATTTCACGGTAAATCATGAAACAGACCTTTTCCAAAGAAGAGCGGCTATGCAGTCATCGGCTGATCAGCCTGTTATTTGCAAAGGGGCGTTCCTTTCACCTGAAACCCTTTCGCATCACCTGGATGCGGGAACCTTCAGGAATTTCATCGCCTGTGCAAGTTATGATGAGCGTGCCAAAATACAATTTCCGTAAAGCCGTTCAGCGAAACCTGATCCGGCGACGGATGAAAGAGGCTTACAGGTTAAATAAACAACTTCTCTGTGCCAGACTTTCAGAAAACGGACAGCAAATTATCTTTTGCATCACCTACACTGCCAAAGAAATAGTGGATTATGACCACCTGGAAGCGAAAATAATTTTACTTTTACAGCGTTTAATTGAAGAAAATGAAAAAGTTACTGGGTAGGTTTTTCATTTTACTGATACGGTTTTACCAGGGAGCCATCTCTCCCTATCTGATGGCGTCGTGCCGTTTTTCACCCAGTTGTTCGGCATACGGTATCGAAGCCATTGTTAAACACGGACCATTCCGTGGCGGATGGCTGACCTTGAAACGCATCGGAAGATGTCACCCCTGGGGAGGAAGCGGGCTTGATCCTGTACCTTGAAGGAATAACGAATGAGTGAAATATTGTAATAAAAAAAAGATGAGACGAATTACAGGATATATTGTTTTGATTTTAATTTTCGGGTGCGCCGGGTTGGGAGTTTGGGCGCAGGCGCCTAACCAGCAGGGGTTCGAGATCATGAAGAACCTTGATATCTATTCCAACCTGGTCAAGGAGTTGAACCAGGATTATGTAGATGAAATCAACCCGGGTGAATTGACACAAACCGGCATAGAAGCCATGCTGGAATCGCTCGACCCTTATACCAACTTCATTCCCGAATCACAGATTGAGGACTATAAATTCATTACAACCGGACAATATGGCGGAATCGGCTCCCTGATCCACCAGCAGGGCGAGTATATTGTGATTTCTGAGCCCTATGAAGGTTCACCTTCCGACAAAACGGGACTCAAAGCTGGGGATAAAATACTGGAGATCAATGGCAAACAGGCCAAAGGAAAATCATACGAAGATGTAAGTTCCATCCTGAAAGGACAGGCGGGAACTACAGTAAACGTGCTGATACAGCGTGACGGAGCAGGCAAACCCTTTGAAAAAATCATTACCCGTGAAAATATCAAAATCGATAACATTCCTTACTATGGCATCGTAGGGAAAAATATCGGCTACATCAAACTTACAGGGTTCACCCAGAATGCGGCCAAGGAGTTGAAGCAGGCTTTCCTTAAATTGAAAGAGGGCACTTCGCTTAAAGGGATCATCATTGACCTGAGAGGCAATGGCGGCGGTTTACTGAATGAAGCAGTGGATATTGCCAATATTTTCGTTGAACGCGGGCAGGAGATTGTGAGCACAAAAGGGAAAATGGCCGATAAAAATCATTCTCATCTTACCATGAGCCCGCCTGTTGATCTGAATATCCCGGTAGTCATACTCGTTGACCGGTCGAGCGCATCAGCCAGTGAAATCCTGGCGGGGTCTCTCCAGGATCTTGACCGGGGGATCGTACTCGGCCAGCGCACCTTTGGGAAAGGTCTGGTCCAGAATGTTGTGCCGCTTTCATACAATGCACAGATGAAGATCACTGTAGCCAAATATTACATCCCCAGCGGACGGTGCATCCAGGCAATCGATTACGAACATAAAAAGAAAGACGGTTCTTTTGGCAAGATTCCCGATTCCCTTATCAGGGCATTCAAGACAAAGGACGGCCGTACGGTTTACGATGGAGGCGGAATCAATCCGGACGTGATTACAAACCCTAGAAAATTCAGCAACCTAGCCATGGCCCTGTACGGAAAATACCTGGTGTTTGATTATGCGACAAAATTTGTACGTGAACATCCCTCCATTGCCCCGGCTGATACTTTTGAGATCACCGACTCCATTTACAATGGGTTTCTCGAGTTTATCAAGGGAAAAGACTACTCTTACAAAACCAAAAGCGAACGGGCCCTGGAAGACCTGAAAAACATTGCATTGAAAGAAAATTATTTTGATGCGATCAAAGAGGAATACGATCACCTGAAGATCCGCATGGAAAAGGACAAGCAGGAGGATATGAAAAAATACAGCGACCAGGTGAGGGAACTTCTCAGGATGGAAATCGTAACCAGGTACTATTACCAGAAAGGGAAAATAATAGCCGCGCTGAAACATGACCCTGAACTTGTTGATGCGATTGCTACCATCAATGACACTGAAAAGTACACCGGCATTCTCTCCGGAAAATTTGTACAGCCAAAACCGGAAATACCGGTCAAAAGCGAAGATGATGACGAAAACCCGGTTGACTAACCCCTGACACATGAAACAAATCACCCACTCTTTCGATTACCAGATTTATGATTCCGCCCTTGAATTGCCGATATCTGACCGGGAATTGCTTGACAAAGCCAAGGAAGCCATCTCCGGGTCGTATGCTCCTTATTCCCGGTACCATGTCGGGGCTGCCGTAAAACTTGCAAACGGAGAGCTGGTGCTTGGAAGCAATCAGGAAAACATGTCGTTCCCGGCAGGGTTGTGTGCCGAAAGGGTTGCGGTGTTTGCCGCTGCTGCAAACTTTCCGGATATTCCGGTAGCTGCCGTGGCAATCAGTGCACGTTCCGATGACTTTGAAGTATCCCAGCCAGTTCCCCCATGCGGGATGTGCCGTCAGGCTATTGTTGAATATGAAATGAAATTCAGCAACAAAATCCGCATCATCCT
>CAIKNA010000403.1 GCA_903828645.1 uncultured Bacteroidales bacterium | reverse complement strand
CTCCCCTGCATTGGCCTTTGTTGTGTGGACCATGGTCAACCTTTTACCACGGGCGCTTCATCATCATAAATGGTATAAAATGACTTTTCCTGAATATCCGGCAGACCGGAAAGCAGTGTTCCCGTTTATCCTGTAAAACCGCGAATATCCTGGTATTGTGCTTTTAAGACGAAAGATTAACCGTTATTCAATTGACACTGTCAAACCGCGTAAGATCATCTCGTCATACATCGGTTTTACTTCGTGGTAATCTCCGGTTTTAACATTGCATTTCCCCTTAAAGTGGGTGATCATGGCACATTGCTCAGCCTGTTCCGGTTCATGTTTGCACACTTCAATGAGGGTATCGATCACAAAATCAAATGTATTGATATCATCGTTGTAGAGAATAAGCCCTCTCTGCGTTGCCGGACTATCCTTCTGTATTGAAGACGGATTATCTTTCTGCTTGACCATTGATGTTGATTTTCAGGTGCAAAATTACAAATAAAATGACTTCAATCATGTACCTTTGGCTTGATATTTCACTTTGATCATGGAACTCCCGGAATTTGCCATTTTACTTGAAAATCGATTGCAAAAACCCCTTCCGGGCAGATCTGCCCATTTAAAGATGTCGTCGCTTGCGCGGATCAGGGAATTGAGGAGATTTACTCCCTCCGCAGATGTTACCCAAAGCAGCGTGTTGATCCTTCTTTATCCGCTTCACGGCACCATTGGACTTGTGCTGATGCAACGGCCCGAATACCAGGGAGTTCACAGCGGGCAAATAAGTTTGCCTGGCGGAAAATATGAAGAGACTGACGAAAGCCTGATATATACTGCTTTGCGTGAAGCTAAAGAGGAGATTGGTATTGATCCTGTTCAGGTTCAGATTACCGGCCAACTGACGGAAATATACATTCCTCCAAGCAATTTCATGGTTACTCCTGTGGTTGGATACCAGGCATCTGAACCCCGTTTCATCGCTGATCCCAAAGAAGTTGCAAAGATCATCGAGATAACACTTGATGACTTGCTAACCCCGGCGAACAGGCAGATGAAGAAAATAAAAATCAGCCTTGGATTTTCCCTTAAGGTTCCCTCCTATTTCATCGATGGAAATATCATTTGGGGTGCTACTGCAATGATATTGAGTGAATTGAGTGAAATAATCCTTGAAATAACCGACAGGAAAGTCCTGAAATGAATCTTACAGCGCTTATTTACTGCTGTTTTGGGTAAAACAGAACGATCCCGGAATCCTTCCCGTGTTATATTGCTTTATTAAATCGCCGTGAACACTGTACTGGTAAGCATTGCCATTTTGCATATAATCTTTTGCATCAGTTACATAAATCCTTCCGGTGTTGGGATGGATATTCAAGCCATAAAACAGCCTTCCATCCTCATTTATCAGCGGCTGAGACGGCAGGGATGTTGATGTAACGGGCATCTGGTAAACCCCGCCTTTTAAATAATAGATGGTATCTCCTCCGGGATTCATGCACAACCTGCTCGGAACAGACTTCGGATCAGGAAAAGTAAACACTTTTTCGACAATCCGTAATTCGGGGTTGATACGAATCAGGGATGGTGCTTCAAAATTATCATAACCGCCTGAACACAAAACCCATACCTTCTGTTTTTTATCTATCACGATGCCTATCGGTTCTTTTCCTGATTGAATGCTGTCGACAATGGCATCCGTTTCAGTGTCGATAACCAAAACCTGGGCTTTTCTTAATTCAGTAGGGTCACTAAATTTACCGATCGAAGTAACCAGCATGTATTTATCGTAACGGATTAAATTTTCTGTCCAGCTCGTTGTATTGATTGTTCCCGATACCAAATTTGTACGGAGATCAATGACAGAGATATAATTCTGCAGATTTGTCGCATAGGCTTTGTTTGAATCCACTGCCATCATGTAACGGGGAGAATGGAGCCCGGAAATAGTATTCACCGATTTAAAATCTTTCAGGGAAACAACCTCTATCCTGTTGGAGTTGTTGATCAATAAATATCCTTTATTGCCGGCAATTGTCATCGACTGAGCAACATCGCCCAGTCTTCTGCCATTCGATTTGGTAAAAATATCCTGAACAACCGTATTACTTTTATTATCCAGGAAGGTAACTGAAGCATTAGCCGAGTTGAAATTCCCCTCATTAACAATGAAAATTCCATTTTCAAAATCGGATACCGTGGTAGTATCAGTCTCTACTATTTTCTCACGAACGGGATTTTTAGAACAAGCGGATGGGAGTATTGACAGAGCTGAT
>CAIKNA010000402.1 GCA_903828645.1 uncultured Bacteroidales bacterium | reverse complement strand
TGATGGCGACATTGACTGCGAGGATATCAAGCTCCTTTCAAAATCTGATGCTGTCTCCGTGCTGAAGCTGAACTACTGGAACCGGTGGAAGGCCGATCAGATCATCAACCAGAGTATTGCCGAAATCCTGGTTGACTGGGTATGGGCCAGCGGGAAATGGGGAATTGTCCTGCCGCAGCGCATAATGAAAGTCCCGGATGACGGCCTTGTGGGAATGGCAACCCTGTTTGCCGTCAACAACGTCAACCAGCGCGGACTTCATGCCGCCATCTTCCAGGCAAGGAAGGCATTCATTGACGAACTGGTCAGAACTCATCCGGACCAGGCAAAATTTCATATTGGCTGGATGAACCGGTTGAACAATTTTACATTCACAACATGACAAAATCAATTTTATTGATCCTGCTCTTGGCCGCATTGTTGCCTGGCTGTATTTCCGAGAAAAGATGTTCTGAAAGATATCCTCCAGCCCAAAGGTCGGATTTATATGTTCAGCACGATACTGTTACCAGTGTGAAAGATTCCCTGATCCCGATGCCGGCCGACAGCGGTTTGATCAAAGCGCTGCTGGAATGCCGGGATGGCAAAGTTGTTGTTAAAGAGATTCTGGAAGCCAGGCCGGGCCATCATGTGGTTCCGTTCATAAACCTGCAAAATAATATCCTGACCACCGGTGCAAAGATCGACAGTAGCTCGATCTATTTTTCCTGGAAAGAAACGCATATCCGGGATTCCCGGGTGGAGTCCAGGACAATTGAAAAGACGGTTTACAAAGTTTCGGGTTTTCAAAACTTTCTGATCTGGTCGGGCGGGATAGCCTGGGCAGTCCTTTTAATCCTGGCCGGGTTTAACCTGATCCGTTTCTATCTGAAAAGGAAACTATTGCCATGAACCAGGTAGAGATCGATGGAAAAACATATTCCATGCCTTCCAATTGGAACGAGCTGACCCGAAAGCAGGTTTTGTTTGTCAGCCGACTGTTTCAGGGACAATTCAGTATGGTGGACTTTAAGCTCAGGGCACTGTTTGATTTCCTTTCGGTCAGGCCGAAAATCAAAAAAAGAATTCATCCGGAGGATGCTTATTTCCTTTGTGAAACCATTGATTTCCTTTTCAGTGAGGTCTCCCTGACCAAGAACCTTCTGCCGATTATCAGCACCGGCAGAAGAAAATACACTGGTCCATCAGATTCAATGATGAACTGCACCTTTGGAGAATTCACCATGGCCAACTCCTTACTCGATGCGTTCTCGAAAACCAAAGAGCATAAGTATCTCGATGAAATGGTTGCAGTTTTTTACCGGCCCAGGAAATGGTTCTGGTTTATCCGGAAGGGTTTTACAGACAACCAGGATCCCCGGGAAAGGTTTGTCAGCCGGTCGCTGAAAAAACGATGTACCAGGATAGCATCAGTTGATTACGATATCAAGTATTCCGTTTTCCTGTTCTTTTCCGGTGTTCTGAATTCATTACCAGTGTTATATCCTCACGTTTATCAGCAAAAAGGAGATGCCGGCAGCGAAGATAATGGCTGGGCATCGCTTATCATCTCCATGGCCGATGGCAAGACCGATGATAAAAGCCTTGAAACGGTAATGAATTCAAACCTTTACAATGTGATGATCGGGTTAAACAAGAAAGCTAAAGAGTATCACGAGTATATAAGCAAGATCGAATCCTATGACCGACATTAACAGCTATGTTGAGTATTTCCGAACCCTTGCCAGGGAGCACAAGGAAATCAATGATTTCTACATGATGGACATCAACGAGCCGCTGGCAGCCCTGCGGTCAAATATCAAATATCCGGCACTAATCCTGACAAGCCTTTCCGGAAATTTTGAAGCTTCAAACCTGGATAACATCCTCGATTCGATCAATGCAGGGTTCCTGATCGTTGGCCACCTCGATCAGGTTGATGATTTTTCCGGTGAAATTTTGATTCTCTCAAAAATGAAGCAGATCGGGACAGATATCATTGCCAGGATGCTGCATGACCACATGAAGTGTGAACTTCTTACACTGAAAGCCATTCCAGGGTTCAATATCAATTCCGTGACTTATGAGATGCTGGGGCCGGTGTTCGATAATGATTTCGGGGTGCTGTTCTCGTTTAAAATACAGGATTGTCTGGATCTGGAATTTTGTCCAACGAGGTGGTTATCTGCATAGGTAAGAAAAAAGGTAAAGTCTTTCATTGGTTAACCATGCAGACTATTTTTTAATCCATTTTCCCTTATCCATCGTTTGAGCTCCCACGTTTACCTTATATATGTAGATGCCTGATTTGAATGGCTGCACCGATAATGTGGTCCGTCCTGGCGCTACTATTTGTTCCAGGATAACACGGCCAGTAAGATCATACAGTGTAAAAGTGGCATTTCTTAATTGTGTTTCGAGGAAAAGAACGTCGTCACCCGGGTTAGGATATACAATTACATCATGAGCCAGCGGTGATCCGTATTGATCAACCGACATCGCATATCCATCTTTGTTGACCTTGATCAGGGAAAGATACCGGATATATTCTGAGGTATGATGATAGTCCCAGAAAGTCCCATACATCAGGAACCCCTGATCATGGGTCGGCAGCACTCCATATAAAGTGTAATATCCGTCACCCCCGTAAAACTTTTGCCAGTTCAATCCCAGCGTCGTATCAATGTTGTGCAATGAAAACCATGAATCCTGCGAAGCGAAAATACCTGGAAAATAAAAATTCGTGGTACCTGCGACAGCGATAGAGTTTTGGGAAGAGACTGCAATGTTTTTTATTAAACCGGGACAATCTACCGTGTCTGTTTTTCCAAGCGCTGCAAAGTGTTCGAAGTTTAACGTTGTGTCATACAGGGCCGTACCTATATCCTGTTCATGCCAATCAGGTGGGTGATCGTATTCGCCTGTTACCAGAATATGCTTCGGATCTGTATAGGCCACTGAACCCAGATTTGTTACATCATGAGAAATATTGACCATGTTCCGAATATTCAGAGAATTGTCAATACTGAGAATATTCCCAGGTTTTCCGACAGGATTTACGCCTATGACCACGGCATAGTATCCCATATGATCATTGCGTTCGATCAAATCCAGGCCATAGCCCCAGCGATCCATGAAAATCTTATATTGCAAGCTATCCAGGTTTATGGATTGCCGGTAAATAAAGAAATGATTTGTTTTCCATAAGGTCGTGTCTTCTACCGTACCGTAACAAATGATATCTTGCTTACTACCGGCAATGACCTTGCTTAAAAACAGGTTATTCCCGGCAAGTAGAAATGTTTTTTCCCTTATGATATTTAACGAGGTGTCGGTGATGCAAAGCCATAGCCGGTCAATTACCGGGTCGTGGATGACTCCGCTGAAAACAATTTCATTTTCGTTGATCTGGCTAACAGAAGTCAGTGCAGAGGAGATCCCTTCGTAACTGAAAGTCTGTTGCAGGATAATTTCACCTGTTGCGCTGACCTTGGTAACCCTTGAGGAAATCATATCGGATGGCTTGCGATATGAATCAATCATTATGAAACTGCCGGAGGGCATCTCCAAAGCTCCCATGACCTGGTGGTCATAAACAGTATCCTTAATCACGACATTAAAGGTTGATTGAGCACGAATTTCAATCTGATTGAAAATTAAAAGGCACAGGGCAGTGAGAAGGAATCGGACGCTGAGTTTCATGAAGTTGGAGAGTTAGTTCGGTTTTGTTAAAGATTCTATATTTTGCATAAGGACTTATAATTCATTAACTTAATTGATGCCAAATTTATCTGAACTAATCCCGTAAACACCTCACCGGAAACGCATTCGCCCTGCTCGACGGGTACAGCGACACCGAAAAATCGTACACATTCATCCCGTGCGAAATCGCTTTAACGGCATTCCATGGCGTGGAAGTCCAGAAGAGGGTGGCAAACCCGTTGAAACTCCAGGTTGAATTAAGATAATAGACGCCGCTGGTTTGCGCGCGGAATCCTGCCATGATGGTATCCTGCAGAGGTTTGCCGGCTAAACCATTGCCCAGGTAAAAATTGAACAGTGTTGTCCATTCGGCTTCCGTGGGAACATGCCAGCCCGGTGGGCACAAGCCCTGTCCGGCCGGGGTATCGTCGTATTTCATCACCTCATCCCACTGGTAAAGTCCGCCATATTTGGTGCAATTGCCGGTAATGTCGTTGTAGCAATACTTTTCTGAAAGGCAATTGTCGTTCTGAACCTGTGAGGAGTTCAATACCGATCCGTAATTGAGGTTGGCCGCCATCCAGCATTGAGAACCGATTTGTACAGTCGGGTAAACTTTGCTATCCCGGATGTCAGTCAGGTTGCTGCCGCAGGTAAAAACCGGATTTGGTTGTACCAGGATGGTTTTTGTTTTAGTTGCAAGGCAGGTAAATACGTTGGAGTAACCATAGGGGATTGTTTTCAGCCCGATTCCGGCAACAGAAGGGGTAAAGGTTCCGGTAATCGAATTTACTCCCGGACCACCGTACTGGCCACCCAATGGCAATCCTCCATGTAAAATGAATGGCTTGGCACTTAGGAAGGTTACCGTGTCGAAACACGTGGTAAAGGAAACGACCGGAACGGGGTTGCCGGTCATGATGATCTTGCCGGAGCTGGCTGGGTTGCCCGTAACACAGTTGAGATTGGAGGTGATTACGCACCGAATGCTGTCGCCCACGGCCGGGTTGCAGGTAAACATGTTTGAATTGGGACCGGCATTCACACCGTTCAATTTCCATTGATACGATGGCGACCCTCCACCATTGGTCGGGTTGGCAGTAAAGGTGACCGCCGTTCCCGGGCAGAACGGGTTGGTCGGTGTTGAAATGGAAACCCCTGCCGGAAGGTTGGTGTTGACCGTCATCGTGATGATGTTTGACAAAGCAGGGTTGCCGGTTATACAGG
>CAIKNA010000401.1 GCA_903828645.1 uncultured Bacteroidales bacterium | reverse complement strand
TTCTGCCGTAACCGATGCCACTGAATCTTCAGCCGGCTGGTACTGGCAGTTTAACCGGAAACAGGGATACAAGCATGATGGCACTACCCGGACACCCAATACCACATGGATTACCAGCATCAGTGAAAATTCCAACTGGGTATCAACAAACGACCCTTGTGCATCGGAACTTGGCACCGGCTGGCGCATCCCGACATCTACCGAGTGGATCAATATAAATACAGGCGGAGGCTGGACAAATTGGAATGGTCCATGGAATTCCGGGCTGAAACTGCATGGAGCAGGTTACCTGCTTTTAAGCAGTGGTTCACTTAGCAGCAGAGGGGGCTATGGTACATACTGGAGCAGCATACAATATGATGCCGCCAATGGCTGGAATCAGGGCTTCGGCAGTGGCGACTGCACTCAGTATACCAATCAGAAGACATACGGCTTTACCGTTCGCTGCGTCAGAGACTACTAAGGTCTTCTGATATTTTCCGCTTCATGAGGTTTTGATTTACGAAACAAGAATTTACGATTGAATTGTCAGATTTTGATTGTCCAATTTTGACTTTGGACTTTCGACTTTGGATTGGACTCCAGGATATCTGATAATCTGAAAATTCATTCTTTGCGTCTTTGCGGTAAAAAAAGCCTGTTTTTAACCTGGTAAAACTGGCAAATGCTAAAATGCAAAATAGTCAACCGGCAAACTGGCAATGAGTAAAATGGCAAATCAGGCTGCCTGGTTGCTATTCGGTTTTCGACTTTCAACTTTTGGCTTTCGACTTAACATACTTGAATCCCTTACTCTTACGGATATAATTACAAAAACCACCCACAATTGTTAGGTTATTAACAGTCTTTTCATTAATTTTGAAACCACATTTATATAGTTACCATAGGATTTCTGTCTCATATTCACTGTTTAATATTTCCTATCATAATTCTTTCCAAAACAGAGAAGCATGAAAAAATCATCTCTTGCAATTGCTATCCTGTTGCTTATTGGCAGCGCCTTGTATGCCCAGGTGGGGATCAATACTGACAGCAGTTTGCCGGATAATTCTGCAATGCTGGATGTCAAGTCCGCCAATGCAGGATTCCTGATACCTCGCATGACACTTACACAGATCGCCTCAATCGCTAATCCGGCAGAAGGATTGCAGGTTTATTGCACGACCGACAGCAAGTGGTACATTTTTACGGGAACACAATGGAACGAGGTGGCCCTGGGATCCGGAATAATAATACCGTTTATCTGCGGTTCTTCAATCTCAATCAACCATGTTACAGGAAATGTAGCCCCGGTAACGAAAACAGTTACTTACGGAACTGTACCCAACATCCCCGGTGAACCTGCAAAATGCTGGATCACCAGCAACCTGGGTGCCGACCACCAGGCAACGTCCGTAACCGATGCCACTGAAGCCTCGGCAGGCTGGTACTGGCAGTTTAACCGCAGGCAGGGGTATAAACATACTGGCACCACCCGGACTCCTGCCACGACATGGATCACCACCATCGATGAAAACAGTAATTGGACAGCAGATAATGATCCTTGTGCAATTGAACTCAGCAGCGGATGGCGCATCCCGACCTACACTGAATGGAACAATGTAAATGAAAGCGGAGGCTGGACAAACTATAACGGCCCCTGGGGCTCCCTGTTGAAAATCCATGCTGCAGGGGTCCTGGAAAATTCCATTGGGAATCTTATAGCACGCGGCTCATATGTCCTATACGGGACGAATATGCAATACTCTTCCACCCTCGCCGGTTACCTGACCGCCACTAGTTCAATCTGCCAGGTAAACATCACCGAAAAGTCATTTGGAGTTTCGGTCCGCTGCATCAGGGAAACATGCTCGCCTGTTCCAAACTCACCTACTTCCGGAACTCATGTTCCCACACCGACACAAATCGCATGGAACTGGAATGCAGTCGCAGTTGCTACCGGCTACAAATGGAACACTACGAATGATTACAACGGAGCGACAGACATGGGCACTGCTTTAACCAAAACTGAAACCGGGCTAACCTGCAACACCGCTTACACCCGTTATGCCTGGGCCTATAATGCCTGCGGAATCTCGACACCTGCTATTCTGATGCAGTCTACTTCGGTTATTCCTCCAGCCACACCCACAGCAGGAACCCATGTTCCCTCAATAACTCAGGTTATCTGGAACTGGACAACCGTACCTGGTGCAACCGGATATAAATGGAATATAATCAATGATTATGCATCCGCCACTGATATGGGCGCAGCTACTACCAAAACCGAAACAGGGTTAACATGCAATACTGCTTACACCCGTTACGTCTGGGCTTATAGTGCATGCGGAAACTCAACTGCCATCCCCCTTACCCAGGCAACTTCCACGAACCCCCCGGATTCTCCCACAGCAGGAACCCATGTTCCCTCCCTGACACAGATTACCTGGAACTGGAGCACCATTTCTGGCGCGGCCGGCTACAAATGGAATACTACCAATGATTACAACGGGGCAACTGACATGGGTACTGCCACAACCAAAACGGAAAGCGGGTTGATTTGCAACACTGGCTACACCCGCTATGTCTGGGATTACAATACTTGTGGAACCTCAACGTCTGTTGTTCTGACCCAGTATACTTCTGCCCTTCCACCGGCGGTGCCAACTGCCGGCACCCATGTAACCTCGCAAACCCAAATCGTATGGAAATGGAACACGGTTGCTGATGCAACCGGTTATAAATGGAATACCACCAATGATTACAACGGGGCAACAGACATAGGCACTGCCACAGCCAAGACGGAAACCGGGTTGACATGCAACACTAATTACACGCGATATGCCTGGGCCTATGGTGCCTGCGGGAATTCTACAGCGCTGACCATGAATCAGACAACAGTTTCATGCCCGTTGACGTGTGGTTCTTCCTTCACGATTAACCATGTAGCAGGAGCCGTAGCGCCTGTTGCGAAAACACTAACCTATGGTACAGTTACAAATATACCGGGAGAACTCACCAAGTGCTGGATCACAAGCAACCTTGGCGCCGATCACCAGGCAACGGCCGCATCCGACGCCACTGAAGCATCAGCCGGCTGGTACTGGCAGTTTAACCGCAAACAGGGTTACAAACATGATGGCACAACCCGCACACCCAGTACAACCTGGATCAGCAGCATCAGCGAAAGTTCTGACTGGATAATCGGCAACGATCCCTGTGCAACTGAACTTGGCATCGGATGGCGTATCCCTACCCTTACGGAATGGACCAATGTGGATGCAAGCGGAAACTGGACCAGCTATAGCGGATCCTGGAGTTCTGCACTCAAAATCCATGCTGCCGGTACCCTGGGCGATGCTGATGGATCTTTGTCCAACCGGGGCGCGTACGGCAGCTATTGGAGCAACACGCAGAGCAGTGCCACGAATGGATGGTTCCTGTTCATTAGCAGTAATACCAGCGCCACCTATGGAAACAGCAAGGC
>CAIKNA010000400.1 GCA_903828645.1 uncultured Bacteroidales bacterium | reverse complement strand
GCATGTTCCCAAAGACGACTGGGATCAGGAAGCTCAGAAGGCAAAACCGGCAAAGGACTATCCTGAGGTCAATAAACGCCTTCGAGAAACTGTCAACTTTTTTCTTGATAAATACGATGAACTTTTCGCCAAAGGAATTAAACTGACAAAGCAAGAAGTTAAAGTGAAATCTGATGAAATAGTTGAAGCATTTAAAGTATTTACCGGTAGGAAAAAAGCTATTGAAGCCGCCAGAATTTCACTTTTATCTTTTATCGCCATCTATCAAACGAGATATAAAAACAAGGTTGGCGCCGGTTATATAGCAAAATTATCTGGTCTAAAGAACCACCTTGAGGCTTTCCAAATTAAAACGGGATTCAGAGTTGATTTTGATACAATCGGGAAAGAATTTTATATCAAGTTCACGGACTATTTGAAGGGACTCGGATTAAAGCCGAATACAATAGGCGCTGATATCGGTAAAATAAAACGCTTAATGAATGAAGCCGTTGAGGATAAGCTAACCACAAACCAGGATCACCATAAGCGAGATTTTAAGGTCATAAGGGAAGATGTAGATTCCATTTACCTGAACGAAAATGAAATCAAGGCGCTATATGAAATGGAAATTGAGCATCCGGCAAAAAGAAGAGTGCGTGACATTTTTGTACTTAATTGTTACACCGGACTGCGTCATTCTGACTGGCCTAAGGTTTCGAGTGAAAATATACAGGAAGGGAACATGCATGTTCTCACACAAAAAACGAACGAACCAGTTATCATACCGATTAAACCATTGGTGTTGGAAATTCTTCGAAAATATGGGACCTTGACAGTACCCGATAATCATCAATCAAACGACACCTTAAAATGGATTGGCCAGGAAGCGTATGATAAAAAAATTTATAATGGGAATCATAAAAAATTCCTGGAAATAAGGACCCATACAGCCAGAAGGTCATTTTCGACCAATGCTTATCTGGCAGGCATTCCGATGCGTGATATTATGCAAATAACGGGACATCATACAACAGAGTCATTTCTGAAATACATCAAGGTCACAAAATTGGAGACAGCTAAAAAACTGAAAGAACACCCGTTCTTTAGTTAAAACCAGAATAACGATCACCTGGTTATACAGGTGATCGTTATTGTCAACAGACCGAGTATTTCACTATCAGTAGTTGCTGCCGGTGGCTCAGTTTCACCAGGTAAACCTGCCTGCTCCTCATCTTTTGGGACAATAGTTCCGTCGTCCTTCTGGACAATTTCTAAATAAAGCCAGTCGTCTTTGGGCAGCGATGAATTTGCAAAAGCCGTCGTTTCTGTTCCTTCATAAACTGCCTGAATCGGATTATCAGTCAATAAAAATCCTTTTTCATTGACGGAACTTCTTGACTCAATATTGAAATTCACCATTGATCCAGTGCTAAAATGGGAGTCAATCCTTACCACATCCTGGTTATCATATAATCTCACGAAAACCATTGATGATTTTATTGAAGGATTGGCTATGTTCAGAATATATTGATTTGTCTGCTGAGATGGACCTGGAGAATACTCGCCCCATGGCATCCACCAACTCCCATTATAAAGGTATGCGGTATGCTTACCCTCATTATAATACAACTGCCCTGCTACGGGATTTTCAGGTAAATCCCGTAGCGTATGCAGGACAGCGTTCAGAAGTTGATTTTGCTGTATGTCCAGATTGGACTTAAATGAAGGCATAACAACTTTTTAAGTTTCAGAGTTTATCCAACAATTACGATCTGACCGGTGATTGCGGTGGCCGAAGTCCAGGTTACATCACCGGCGGCGTTCACGTTGATGTCAACTTCAACGGAATAACGAGTGGTGGAAATGGTTTCATAAACCACTGCCACCAGGTCTGCCGTGCATCCGTGGGTGGCCGCTGTGATGGTCTGCGTAGAAACGGCGGTGATCGCTCCGACATATTTCTTGGTGCGACCGGTGGTCTTACCATCGACATAGGTTTTCGTGGCTTTCTGGGTGGCAAATTTGGTATCGCTGTTTGCGGTAAGGGTTCCATCGGTATCAATGACACCGGTTTTGAAATCCATAGTTTCAATGTTGGTGATGGTATTCGCATCGGCATCGATGGATTTG
>CAIKNA010000399.1 GCA_903828645.1 uncultured Bacteroidales bacterium | reverse complement strand
GTAAAGAGATTGGTGACCGGGCTCCATGTATACAAATCATAATTTGAGGCCGGGGAAGTAACCTCGAGCAGTGCAGCTGTATTGCCACATGCTGTCTGGCTGGCACTGATTGTTAAAACCGGAGGAGCATTTACCGTTGCCACAACCGCAGTGCGGGCACTGGAACATCCGGGGACATAATTAATGTACATCTGGGCCCTGGAGGTCATGGTTGCCGTGCCGGTTGTGGTTCCGCAAAGAACAACAGGTGTCTGGCTGTCGGCGCGATAGTAGGCCTGCGAGGCAAAAGCCGTGACATCATATTTCACGGTGGCTGAGGTACTGCCTGTATTGTTATTGCTCCAGCAGGTTTCGACGATGATGTTTGAACTGCCGTCCCAGGCAAATGGCGAACTGAAAGTGTAGGTGTTTAACCCAACGACCGGGGTCACACTCGGCGCTGAATAAACGGTGGTCAGCCCGGTTTGCAGAGTGGTGGTCAACGCCGTCAATGCTGTATTTCCGATACTTAAATTAAAAGAGTTATAAACCGTACCTGCAGTGACCACATTGAATGCCAGGGTGTTTAAGTTACCGGCAGTCAATCCTGCACTTATCAGTTCAGACCCCAGGATCAAATACTGGCTTTTCTTGCCTCCGTAACTGTGATAGAAGGGGCTTTCATAACCTGTACTGATGGATGCTCCGGCACCAACGATTGCACCTGCTGCAGGAGTTTCGGCTGCAACATAGTAGGTGGTTGTGGCACTGATAAAAGGTGTCGGGAAGGGAGAACCCGCACCAATATTGGTACCGCCTGTTAAGGCTGCATACCATTTGAGGTTACCGGTTCCCGTGGCATAAAGATCTACCGACCCCGTTCCGCAGCGGCTGCCCGGAGTGGTGGAGGTAACACTGTTTGTAAAGGTGATCTGAACCGGGCTGGAGGTCGCCGTGGCGGGTCCGTTCTGGCAGGTAACCACACAATGAAAATAGAGGGGAGCTGAAGGGACAAAGGTATAGATTGACGCATTGGCACCGGTAATATTGGTATAGGTGGAGCCGTTGTCAGAACTTTGCCATTGAAAGGAATTCCCTGTCCCGGTAATGTTGTTTTGCAGCGAGAGGGTAATACTCTGCCCGAAACAAAGATTATTGGCAGTCGTAAGGGTGTTTCCGGGATTCGGAGTGCTGCAGGTATAATTTGCTATGCCGTCGAATTCATCGGCGCCGATATCGGGGGCGGTACCAGTACCGGTATAACCGGCAGTACCCTGGCGTGCCTTGCCATCGTAATCATCGCTGACCAGGGCAACGGGAACTCCGCCGCTCTCAATGCCTGATGGAACGGTCGTACTGATATGCAGGTCGTAAGGTGTAGCAGCAACGTTCACAAAAAACGGAAGGAGACGGATGGACATGGCATCTCTCACAGGCCCGACCAATGTCTGGAAAGCGGCCATTGTGTATGGAGTTGTTCCATCAAAGTACACTGCATGCGTGGCATCTTCCGATGCTCCTGCGTAGTAAGCATTGGCATTGGAGTTGGCAGAATAGGAAGGCAACCCGGCTATTACCGAACTTCTGCGGTAAGCAGCTGTAACACCGGTTCCCATGGGAACCGAAAGATTGACAAGAATGTTGTCCCTCATATCCAGGGTGGGAGTTGTGGAGGCATACAGGGCAGCACTTCCAAAAAGCGCACCGGTGCTTGCTCCGTTAAGGTAAACTGAATTGTAATATACACTTACGGTTGTGCCCCCGCCGACATAAATACCCGCCAGAGGAATGGCAGCATTCGCGGCCGGAGTTCTCAGGTCGCTGACAAAGTTATTGTAGACGTTAACAATGGTCCCCGATACGATGTTAATACCGTACACAATGCCCCCGGCGGCTCCCGAGGAGAGGTTGAAAATGTTGTTCCGGTAAATGGTCGGAGAACTGTTGGCTGCGTAGATTCCATATACAGGACCGCCCCCGATGGCTGAAAAGCCACTAATGGTATTTAAATATACGCTGCGCGTGCCGGTGGCTGTATTGGTGTAAATACCAAAAACCCCGCCAGTTCCTGAATTGGTGAAGGTGTTCAGCGTGTTGTTATAGTAGGTTTCGTTGTTGGGAGATGAAAGATCATAGATTCCATACATGGCATTGGCACCCGCGGCCATGTTCAGATTGTGAATGTTGTTATCATGAATGCTGAGGATGGCGGTACCACCGTATATGGCATACATCGCGCCCGAAACGGTTTTAGTGATATTTCCCACTTCATTGTTGTAAACATTGAAATATGTGGGGCTTCCCGCATAGATGCCATAAAACGAACCGGTATTCGGAACAGTGATGTTGGAAACAACGTTCCCCTCGATATTTACCGTATATGCCGCGGCTGAATTATAAATACCGTAAAAGATACCGGATGTTGCCGTTGTCCAGGTACAGTTCTGAATGGTATTCCTGCTGATGGTAATGGTATTGGCGGCGGCTGTTCCACCGGAAACATTTTCAATCACGGATATCTGGCTGGTTGTCGAGCCTCCGTTGATCGTAAGGGTGTTGCCGGTAATGGTCGCATTTGCGCTTACCGCCGTATTCAAATAAATCCCACGGAGGGTGGAAACGTGGTTCACGCCCGATCCGTTGTTGTTGTTAACAGTATTGTAAGAAACGTTTAACGTGTACTGGGCAAGTGTTCTCACACCTGCTGCAGGGTTGGTAGCGGCAGCGGCGCCACCGTAATTGAGAATATAATTCCCGGTGAGTAAAGAGTTTCCTCCGACATCGTTGCCAAAATCACACAGCGTGAAAGGAGTAGCTCCTGCATAACCGATCAATGCAATGCCTATGTTGCAGTTTTGCAGGGTATTGCTGTAAAACATGTTGTAGGAGTTTGTTCCTGCGGCACTGGTAGGAACTGCGACTGTGGTCTGGGTGGTAACCAGCGAATTCATCACGTTGATGGCCCTTGAGCCGTCCACAGCTGGGGAGGTACCCGAAGCATTGTTGTTCCTGCTCAGGGTAACAACGCAATTTTTAATGGTATTGTACTGGCAACCATCGGTAGCGCTTGCCTTGAACATCGCATATCCGTACTCCATGGTAGCGGGGTTGACGGTGTTGGGATCATACAGGTCGATCCCGTCGATGGTCACATAATCGGAACCGACGAGGTTCCACATGCCATCCTGTATCGCGGTGCCCGGGGTACCGGTACCCGTGGTATAAGCTGTAATCAAAGGATTGGCACCACTCCCGCTTTTTTGAAAAACAATCGGATTTGCAAGTGTGCCTGTGGCCGTGACCGACAACGGGGCCGTAATGGTCTCTGTATAAGATGCGGCCACATTAAAAGTTACACCGCCGGAGCCTACCCCGGCGCTGTTCAACGCAGTAATCGCAGCGGAAATCGTTGCATAATCATTCGCCCCGCCGGAGCCGGGGATGTTTTTAATCCCGGTAAGTTGCCCGAAAGTTGCGCTGGTAATTACCAGAGCAAGGGCCATAAGTAAAACATTTCTCATCATCGTTTTGTTTGGTATTTGGTTAGTAATAAAATCTCCGGGGAAATATGCTGCGCTCAATACTTCACTGAAAGGAGTGAAAAAGGCAATGATATGAAATTCTTGTGTCGTTTTGTGTTAAGATACTCAGCAACTGACACAATTTGCCTTTACGCATGAAGACAAGTGGGCAAATATAATAAAATTAGTGTTTAACTGTTAGGTTGCCTGATATTTTCAGGATTGCAAAGATCGGGGGAATGCGTGACACGTGACAAAATCGTGACACGTGGCAAAATCGTGACACGTGACAAAACCGTGACACGTGACAAAAAACGTAACGGGTGACAAGGGCGGATTTCTCCGTCACCTGTCACCCGTCCCGCGTCTCCTGTCACGCGTCTCCTGTCACGCGTCTCCTGTCACGATTACAAACCCTGTAGGCTACCTCGTCTTCACCAGTTTAATGGTTTCAACATAATCACCTGCAACCACTTTTACGAAGTAGAGGCCTACGGGAATGTTGGAGAAGTGGAATTCATGGCTCTTTTCGCCGATCATCTGTTCGGTCATCACCTTTTCGCCGGTCATGGAATAGACCTCCTCCTTTACAGATCCATTAGCTTTTTCGCCCTTTTGCACGAGGGTGAAGTTTCCGCTGGTCGGGTTTGGGTAGAGTGTGAAAGATTCACGGGAAAGGTTCAGCTGTGGTTCATCCTTGCCGGTTGCTGCCGCAGTGACAGGTGCGGATGGATTTGTACAGAAATTCTG
>CAIKNA010000398.1 GCA_903828645.1 uncultured Bacteroidales bacterium | reverse complement strand
GCTTGATTTTGCCAGCAGGGCCTTTGTAATTGCGCAGCAGAATAGTTACATGATCGGCAAGATACAGGCCATGATCAAGATGGGTAACTGTTATTTCAGAACCAGCGATTACAAGAAAGCCATGGACCTTGCCCAGAAGGCCAGGGAGATGTCTGAAGATTTAAATCTTGAAAAAGAGCTGGCTAATTCTTTAAGTCTCATCGGATTGATTTATACCGAGCTGGGAGATTACAACAACAGCTCCCAGTATTTTTTCAAAAGTTTAAAAATATTTGAAAAACTTGAGGACAAGGTCGGGGTATCGCATTCACTTGGGGATATCGGCAAAGACTTCTGCAACCAGCAGGATTATAAAAAAGCCCTTCAATATTTTAACAATTCATTGTCGATAGCATTATCGATAAACAATCTTACTGAAATAAAACGTCAATACAATAATATTGCCGTAGTTTATCAGAATACCAAAAAGTATGATACTGCAGACCAATTTCTGAAAAAAGCGCTGGCAATCAATATTAAAGTCGGAGACAAACTTGGGCAGGCCATCAATATTATGAATATTGGCTATGACCAGATGAATACAGGCAGGTATTATGAAGCCTTGGCTAGTTTTCAGCAATCCCTCGAACTGTCAACAGAATTGAATAATCGGCTGCACATGGCACAATGTTACGTTAACCTGGGTTTTTGCCATTATTTCACCAACAGCATTGAGAAAAGCAAGGAATATTTCATAAAGGCCCTGCAGGAAGGTGAAAAACAGGGTTATTACAGGATCATCGAGGCATCTGCCAACAAGCTTACCCAAATTTATAATGACAGGAAGGATACAATAAACGCCTATAAGTATGTCATCCTGGAAAAAATTGCTGGGGACAGCCTCTTTGCCTCACAAGGGCAGAAACACATATCGAAGCTTGAACTTCAATATTTATTTGAGAAAAGAGAGTTCAAGCGTCAACTGGACCAGCAGGTAAAGAATACCTGGATATCAGTCATCATGTTCAGCCTCATCGCAGGTCTTGTTATTTTAGGACTGGTATTTTCAAGACACCGGCTCAAATCAAAATTTGTTCTCCTGGAGAAGGAAAAAATAGAATCAGAACTGGACATTAAAAACAGGGAGCTGACCGTGAACCTGATCTCCCTGATCAAAAAAAACGAGATACTGTCTGATATCTCAACCAAACTTGTCCAGCTTGAAGAAAATGCGCAAGGCATAGAAGGGAAGGAGGCAATTGCACAAATCAGCCTGGAGTTAAGAAACAGCACAAATGATAAAATGCTGAATGAATTTTCCACCCGATTCCAGGAAGTGCATGCGGGATTTTACGAGAAACTGTTGAAATCCTATCCGGACCTGACCCCGAATGAATTGAAATTGTGTGCGTTTCTTCGGCTAAACATGTCAACAAAGGATATTTCAGAACTGACAGGCCAGCAACTTCCCTCGATTGACCGGGCCAGGTACCGGCTCAGGAAAAAATTGGGGCTGTCGAATTTGGAAACTAACCTTGTAACTTTTTTATCCAAGGTGTAGCAACGGTTTGATTCACCCGCTTCGGGGAAATAAATGGCAAATTGACATCTCTTTTTTCTGTTCCGCGTCATTTCACATGCAATTCATATCTTATGACGTTTTTCTGACAGCCCCGCACTGCCATGTACAGAAAATGTACATAAGAATTTGCCACCTGGTCTATATATTATGGGGTCGGATTATTTTGTTTTGGCAATGGAGCAATTGATCTTTGCATTGAAAACAATCTGCCGCCCATGCCAAAGAAAAACAAGATACAACCCGTAACCAACCGGGAAAATGTTCCTTTCAACTCGGAGAATTCCATCGAAAACATCAAATTTATCAATTCACTGAAAATCCAAAGGTCAGTTCTTAATAAGATCATTGAGGCTGAACTCCTCCTGTCGGATACCATTAATTCCAATGATCTGGAAAGCCCAGATTCCAAAACATCACTTAAGAACAGTAACCATGAGAAAATTTAGAACTTTTGCAGTATTATTCAGTGCTTTATTAGTTTTTTACCTTGGCATCGGACCATCCCATGCACAAACCTGGGAGCCTACAAATGGACCTTATGGAGGCATCCTTAATTGTATGGCCCAAAAAGATGGCTATTTGTTTGCCGGAACAGGTACAGGAGTGTATGCAAAGGGAATTATGCGATCTGCAGACAATGGCAATACCTGGGTTCCAGTGAATTCCGGTCTGATAACAACAGGACAAGGGTTGGATATTCAATCTATTTGCGCGCACGGAACCTATTTGATAGCATCCACCGGCGCAGGGATTTTTCGTTCATCAGATTATGGAAATTCCTGGTCTCAGTGCATTTATCCTGTCGGAGCCTATATTCCTGTTGTCGTTTATTCAGATGGCATAAATGCTTATGCCGGAGGTTTGTCTGGCCTTTGTATATCCACTGATAACGGACTTACCTGGGTTTTGACGAATGACGGCTTTCCAGCCGGAAGCACCCCGAATATCAAGTCATTCGCAGTTTGCGGCCCTTATGTGTACGCCGGTACTCAGGGCAGAGGAGTGTTTCGTTCTACCGATAACGGCACTACCTGGGAAGCAGTTAATACTGGTTTTGGGACTGGTATTCCATTTTCAAGAAAGGGATTTATCAGTTTTGCCGTACATGGAACCGATCTTTTTACCGGGACATCAAACAATGGTCTGGCAGGTGCAGGTGTCTATGAATTAGTTGGAAATGGAACTACCTGGATCAATACCGGTTTATCATTAAACACACAGACAATACAGCGTCTTGTTGTGCAGGATACGGTCATCTATGCTGCTGCAGGTAATGGCAGCACTATATGGAGATCAAACAATACCGGAATTATAAACTGGACATTTGTAGCTAACAGCCCTCAATATAGTGGGGGAATCCGCTGGCTTTTCCAGAGCGGATCCGAAATATTTGCCGGTATTGGTAAGGCCGGATTATATCGTTCAAACGATAATCTGATGACATGGACCTCATCCAACCAGGGATTAAGCGGTCTCAGTACGACTGGATTCGGGCTTGGAATGGGTACGGATTTGTTTGCTTCAACTTATGAAGGAATGATGTACCGTACATCCGATTATGGAGCAAACTGGGTGATCCAAAACATCGCAGGGAAACCATATCTGCATGGGACCAACCTGTTTGTAAGTATTGATGGTAATACTTACCGTTCAACTGATTATGGCACATCCTGGACGAACCTGCCTAATGGCGCTGGATTAGTCTATCGCTTTCTCTCGAGAGGAGATACTCTTTTTGCCGGGGGGCAGTCGGCTACAGGAGTCAGATATTCAACCGATAATGGAGACAACTGGAGTGATGCAACAGGAATATCAAATCTGCTGAGTCCTGTTGGTGCATGGCCAACAGTCACCGTTGTGGCATCAGGGAGCGGATCAAAAATGTACGCTGGTTCAGAAAGCGGGGTCTGGAAATCAACCGATAATGGTCTGAACTGGACCTCTGTTTTTCCTGCTTTTCCTTTAATGGCAATAACCGACCTGGGGGTGAAAAATGATACTATTGTGGTTGCTACCTCGACCGGAGTCTATATTTCGACAGATGATTGCTTGAGTTCCAATCTTGTTACCAATGGTCTGACGAGTGTGAATGTAAGTTCTTTGGTGTTCAACGGAAATACTATATTTGCAGGTACTGATCAAGGGGTATTTTATACGATCAATTATGGAGCAAACTGGCTACCCACGAATATTGGCTTACCTGGCATTCCCAAGGTGACAACACTGGCTGTTAACGGAAATTATTTATTCACAAATAGTTGGTTGGTGGGGCAACCTGTTTATCGTCGTGAACTGTCCGGTTCGGCTCCTTTGCAACCGAGTGCAATTAGCGGATCAACAACACCTTGTGTTGGTTCTGCACAAATTTACAGTGTTACCAATGTTCCCGGGGTTACCTATGCATGGCAGTTTCCTTCAGGCTGGGTTGTTACTGCCGGTGGAACAACCAATTCAGTTACTGTAACTGTTGGAACAAACACCGGGTTTGTGCTGGTTACTCCTTCCAATGGCTGGGGAACGGGTCCTGCACAACTGCTTGTTATTAGCCAGACAATAGCAGGTCCGGCTCAACCGTCAGTAATAACAGGTTCGGCCACCCCGCCCGAAGAATCCAACCAGGCTTACAGCGTTGTCAGTGTACCCGGCGTTTCCTATGCATGGGCATTCCCAACCGGATGGATTCAGACAGGCGGCGGCACAACAAATGCAGTTACCGTAACGGTCGGAAGCGGTTCCGGCAACATTACAGTCACCCCGTCGACCTCCTGCGGCAACGGACCATCCAGGACACTGGCGGTTGTACCCGCACCCCTGGGATTCGCGGTTACCTTCAATGTTGACATGTCAACGGCCGCAGGGTTTACCCCCGGCACCGACATGGTTTACCTGACAGGCAATTTCCCCGGTGCTTCCTGGATCACACCGGGAGACCCTGGCAGCCTTTTGATGACACAGGCAGGAACCAGCCTGACCTACACCTATACAATGAATATGCCGGCAGGAACGTACGAATACAAGTATTTCAAAAACGCGGGCTGGAACGGCGGCGAATATACCGGCGGAACCAACCGCCCAGCCGTCATTTCCGCTATCACAACATTCAACGACACCTGGGGCGGAACCATCAACTGGGCCAACCTTCAGTGGCCGGGAACAGGTTCCATCGTTTCCGGCGGCGGATATGATGTTTATGCACAGGCCTACATCCCCAACGGGATCACTTCCGCTGCCGGTGCCACCTATGGTTTGCAGGCGTGGATCGGGTACAGCACAAGCAATACCGATCCGGCCACCTGGACCAACTGGGTTGCCGCTCCTTTCTCCAGCCAGGTTTATGACAACGACGAATTCAAAGCCAACCTGGGTGCAGCCGTCACCACTGCCGGAACATATTACTATGCCAGCCGCTTCCAGTTTGGAAACGGAAGCTATC
>CAIKNA010000397.1 GCA_903828645.1 uncultured Bacteroidales bacterium | reverse complement strand
CAAAACCGTAACCCATGAAAGCAAAAAAATTACTCAGTAAGATCCTGCCATTGGCCATGCTGCTGGCACTGATCATGATTGTCACCTTTTCATGCAGGAAGAAAGATACTGAATACACTCCCGTACAACCAATAACTCCTGCCCGGCCAACCACACCGGATGTATTCTCAAACAGACCGCTGCATTTGATGACGAACAGTGAAATTGCCAATCATGTTATGTTTCCGGGTCATTTACTCAATCGCATAGGCCATGGATTAAAAGGAGGAGACGACCCGCTCAATCCATTTAGTTTTGTGGGAACAGTATTGAAGTCATTTATGAATTTTGCGAAAACCAAAAAAACTAACATGAACTTCAGCAAAATTGAGGGGTCTCTCGGGCAAATCATCAGCCAGAACGCAGTCCTCCAAAATGGCATTGATTCTATTTCGCAGGAACTCGAATTAATGTCAACAGGTTTTGAAGCTTTCATCCAGAATCTGGATGCACAGACATTGATTACAAACATCACGGAGACTTATGATTCAGCTACGTCGGGCGGTTTGACTTACTATGCCGTGGAAGGGAGAAAATATAATGCAAATCCGGAATCAATGCAGTCTCAAATGCATGAAGACACTATAAATGCCGTAAAATATGCTAATGCAGTCTATCCATCCGGGCAGGGAGGGCCTAAAGACGCTGTCAATAATATAAACCAGTTAAGCACCCTTTTTTTAAGTCACAGCAATACTTCGACAGCACTGTACAATTACACCCGGTTGGTTATTTTAGCGGTTGGTGCCAACACTGCCCAATATGCAGATTCCAGTTCGATGATGAATTTGTACAAATTGGTTGAGAATTATTTTTTGCAGGTTGTAAATTGTGAGTTTCAGGCTGCTGCTTGCTATATGAACGCTGCCAATGCCATTGATACAAATGGTTATGAGGCGAAATCATATTATACCGGGCAATTTTCACAAATTATTAATGCTGAAGTTCAGGAATTTCTAAAAAATGTTGATTATCTGACAATTAATTTAGGAGAGTACCGGGATTCGACCCGGTTCAATTACGACATGCAGTTTGCCAGTGCAGGTATTGCACCGGATATCACAAACTATAATGTCCTGGCAAGGGCACAATTTGTTGCCAACCTCCTGTGCGATGCAGTGGGCATTCCAACATCCGTTATCTGTGGTCATATTCTTGTTCCGAAATTATATGAAGGAAATAATTGGTCCACCACACCACCCCAGATTCAAATCGTTGTCGGGGGGTCGATCTTGTTAAGTTCATCGGATACTACCATGGAAAGTCAAATGCCATACACTTATTGGAGTTTAAATGGTTCAAATAACAGTCAGTGTACGTGCACCCCTGATAATAACTGGAATTTATACCGCTTTCTAAGCGGGAATAACGCATTCCCAGCTACAAAAACACAGATTATACTGGGTAATCTGGAAAATCAGGGCAGCCCCTGGCTGCATTATGTCCAGATCCAGGGATATGTGACTCCATTGTACTACAACCCACAGAATCCAAACCAAACCTCAACAACGCCAACGACTACCTGTACTTTTGAATTTGCCTATTTCTCTGCTACCTGGCAATGGGGCTATCTCTATCTCACGAACTCATCAATTGTTGATGGAAGTGGATGGGTAAAAACAGGCCCCAAATATTGCTTTAATTTTCAACCTTTCAATACAACAGTATCAGGTCTTGCCCAGACTGTGCCTTTTGTGGCCACCACCAGTGGATCTTATAATAATCTCAAAATTATCCCAGGCATTTCTTCTTTCACATATCCGAACAACACAGCCGGGACAATGAGTTTTTCCGGCAGCACCACCTTCACGAAAAATTACTATATCGTTGCTGATAATTATTGGAATACAGTGACCACTGCATCCTCTTTTCCTAACAACCTGACACTTAACGCCTGGGCTGCCTATACAGGATACTACAGCATGGGTAACAGCGTGGGTGCCGACCTCACTGTAAACATTGGCACCAACCTTCTGGTCGACTTCACCGGGGAATGGGGCTGTGTCGGGAGTGATGTGGTGGGACTGAATTTCCATAACAAGGTCGGACAGACCATCAGCGGGTGGGGAAAGAGCAAAAGCCTCCTGGCTGCGGGTACTACTTATAAACCCGGCGTTCAGTATTATTACCAGACATATAACCTCCCGGATGTTACCACGGCAGGCATTACTCTTACCACAGCCTGTCAATTCGTTTTTAATGGTTACTATCCGCTGCCTTAGGGCGGGCATTTTTTGACCCTGTCATCTCCTGTTGCATCTTTAATTCAATGGACCTATCTTTGCAGCGCAATTAGCGCAGGAAGGTTCATTTTCAACCCATGAAAGAAAAAGAGGGCTTCGTAGATTACCCGGAACAACAGATGATCCTCTATGTCGAGAAGGACGACGGGAAATATGGCCCCATGCAGACAGGTTCGTTTATCTCGGCCAACTACATGGAAGATTACCTCTACAAGCGCAGGAACCTTGAACTGGAACTGAGGGAGCAGCTGGTAACAGGGCACATCAGCCCCGTGAAATATTACATGGTGCTCATCGATCTCTCCTTTTCAGAACTGGCGGCAAGGGCCGGGATAAGGAAATCAAGGGTCAGGAAACACCTCGACCCGGTAGGTTTCAGGGATGCAACCATTGATGAACTTCTTAAATATTCAACCGTTTTTAATATTCCTGTTTCCAATCTCCTGCAGGTTTTACTGGTAAAAGACAATGGCGGTTTTGAATCCTGCTTCATCCTTGAAAGCAGCGCGGGGAAAATTTCGGTGGATCAGGCCCAAACCGGCAACCCCTGCGTCGTTTTGACGAAAATCGAAGAGAGGTTTTAAATGATCATACAGAATTTCAACCATAAAATGGCTGCCCATTGCGAATCGGGGACGATCACCTCCCTGCTGAACCATGGCGGCCTTGACATCACAGAACCATTGGTATTCGGCATCGCAAGCGGGATTTTCTTTGGCTATTTCCACAAAATGAAATCCTTTGTCTTCCCGACCTTCATCGTGAGGAACAAGCCGGGGCAGATGCGCACCAACCTTGAAAAACGGCTGAGCGTCAGGTTTAAGACCTACGATTTCAAAGACCCTGTCAAGGGTATGCAAACCCTGGATCAGCTGCTTCAGAGAAACATACCAACCGCAGCCCAGGTCGATTTCTTTTACATGGATTATGTTCCCTCCTGGGAACGCGTTCATATCAATGTGCATTTCCTGGTGGTGGCGGGAAAGGAAGAGGGCAAATATATCATCAGCGACGCCTACTTCCCGAAAATGGCCCAACTGGACGGGCTTTCACTGGAAAAAGGACGATTCGCCGCGGGGAACATGTCTCCCAAAGGATTCATCTTCCACCTGGACAAACTCCCTGCTGAAATCGATTACAACAAGGCAATTACCAAAGGGATTAAAAAAGCCTGTTTTTATATGTTGAAGATCCCGGTTCCCTTCCTGGGAATTAAAGGAATGCGGCTGTTTGCCCGTAAAGTCTTGGAGTGGCCGAAGTTCGCACGTGACACTGAACATCTGTCGCATGAAATCATGAAAATCAACATCCTGCTCGAAGACCAGGGAACCGGGGGGGCGGGGTTCCGTTTCATGTATGCGACATTCCTTCAGCAGGCAGCGGAGATGACCGGTAAACCGGCGTTGAAGGAGCTTTCAGGTGAATTAATGCAGATCGGCGACGGTTGGAGGGAGATTTCCCTGTTCTCCGCCCGGATCGGCAAAAACCGGGATCTTGGCCCTGATAAGCTTAAACAGTTGAGTGAAATGATCAATGACCGGGCAGACGTGGAAGAACGGTTTTTCAAATCCCTGTCAAAAGCGATTAGTTAACAGATTAATAAGACATGATATATGCCAGCACCATCGGAAGATCTGAAGCTTGAAATAAAAAAACTGATCATGGCCACCCTTGCCATCACCGACATAGACCCGAACGATGTGGATGACGAAAAACCTCTTTTCGGAGGCGACAACGCCCTCACACTCGATTCCGTGGATGCCATTGAAATCATCATGGCTATCCAGCGAACTTACGGAATCCGGATTGCCGATCAAAACCTTGCACGGCAGGTGATCGGTTCCATTGGCTCCATCGCCAGGTTCATTACGGAACAACAGGCAAATCCAACTACCTAGCCAATCAATGAAGAACAAATTTTTCCCGGAAATCGAAAGGGAAACTCCCGCGGATATTGATCATTTTCAGAACGCCAGGCTTCAGGATGCACTGGAATTCCTGGGGGTAAGTTCACCTTTTTACCGGCGTTTGTTTCAGGAAAATCACATTGATACCAGGAAAATCAGGACTGTTTCAGACCTGTCGCATATCCCTGTCACCACAAAGAATGACCTGCAACAGCACAATGATGATTTTCTTTGTGTTCCCAGGACAAAAATCATCGATTACATCACCACCTCAGGCACCCTCGGTGACCCGGTGACATTTGCCATGACCGACAAGGATCTTGACAGGCTGGCCTACAACGAGGCGATTTCATTTACCTGTGCCGGGGGCAGCGATGCCGATATTTACCAGCTCATGACGACCCTCGACCGCCGGTTCATGGCGGGCTTGGCTTATTTCCTGGGGATCAGGATGCTTGGCGCAAGCGTGGTAAGGGTGGGCAACGGGATCCCTGAACTGCAGTGGGACACCATTCAACGGATCAAACCGACTGCCATCATTGCAGTTCCCTCCTTTATCCTGAAAATCATTGAATATGCCGGGCAACACGGGATCGACTACCAGTCGAGCAGCATCCACAGTGCCATCTGCATCGGCGAACCTTTGCGCAAAAGCGACCTGTCGCTCAATACGCTGGGAAGGAAAATTACAGAGAAATGGGAGCTAGATCTCTTCTCGACATATGCATCCACCGAAATGGGCACCACCTTTACCGAGTGCCGGCATGGCGCCGGGGGACATCATCACCCGGAACTGATCATCGTGGAGTTTTTAGATGATAACAACCAGCCTGTCAAAGAGGGAGAACTTGGAGAGGTGACGGTTACCACCCTGGGTGTGGAAGGAATGCCGCTCCTTCGGTTTAAAACAGGTGATGTCTGCCACCATTTTACATTCCCCTGTGCCTGTGGCCGGAACACCATGCGGCTTGGCCCTGTGGTCGGCAGGAAGAACCAGATGATCAAATACAAGGGAACAACCCTCTTTCCGCCAGCGCTATACGATATCCTTGACAACATTGATTATGTTTCAAACTATATCGTCGAAGTCTACACCAACCAGATCGGCACCGATGAAATCCTGATACACCTGAGCGGGAAAGGAATCGGAGAAGAAAAAGAGAAAGACATCAAGGACCATTTTCGCGCAAAACTGCGTGTAGCTCCGCTCATTACATTTACTTCT
>CAIKNA010000396.1 GCA_903828645.1 uncultured Bacteroidales bacterium | reverse complement strand
GACAAGCACTTAAGGGTGAAACTGTGCAAGTTTCGGGCATAGTCGAGCAAAACCAATACGGCGTCAAACGCATAGTCGTCGGTTCTAGTCGTGAAGCTCATGGTGAATATATTAAGGTGCTTCGTGCTTAAATTAAGTGACTTTTCCGCTGTTATTTTTGATATGGATGGCTTGGTACTGAATTAATCGGGAAAGTCGGTAAATAATTGGAGGGTAAAGGAACAAAGTCAACAGGGGGAGAATGTCATTTTTGTGGAGGGGAATATACAGCAGGTAGTGGTTGGATTAGTATGTGAATGGGTTGAAATGTTGGAATAGCAATACTGGGAGAAACTTCCAATGTCACCATACAACCAGAACAGCGACAAAAGAAAGGTGAAATAAACTGACAAGGATGTTACTCCAGTCAGTTTTAACATTCAACCGCTTTGCGGTTAACTTGTTAAATAATAAATTTTTAAAAAGCCCGAATAGCACGCACATTGTAGGTGTTGCTCTTGCCGGTGAAAAGATGACCGCCAGTGCCGAAGTGCCAGAACCAGGCAGTGTTATCAGTGTTCTCGGTCGAACTCCAGTAGACTACACCAGAAAAGCCGCCAACAATGCTTTTTTGTGTATACAATAAATTCAATTCGTATATTGAAGGCAGATACCAGTCACCATACGTAACACCACCAACAGTTACCGAATATTCGTTGCAAGTAGTAGCGGCAAAATCGTTTCCATCAACCGGTCCCTGATTGGCAATGATGATTGCTGTATTTTTCAAACCGGCACCAATACCGTCAGCTCTGGCACGGGTATTTGTATTACTACCACCATACCATCTGATTCCTTCCGGGCTTTGGTCGGATGGGGCGGCAATCAGTCCGTGCTGCCCTCCATCATAAACATAAAATACGATCCCACCGCCATAACTGTCGCCAATGACATGGGTTGATCCATCCAACTTGGTTTTATCTGCTGCACTCATACTTCCTGCAGCGCTTGTGGTAGCAGGCGAAATTGAAATGGCAGGTGTGGTGGTCCCGGTGGCTACGCTTATCGGGGCGGTGCCAGTGACCCCTGTAACTGTGCCATTACCAGTACCAGCTCCAATGGTTGTCCTTACTGTTGCTGCATCAGGATCATGCAGAATGTCGAAAGCAAAATCGGTGATAACGTTAACGGTCAGGTTTCCTGCGCTTTTTCTGGAGGGAAATGAGTTGGCAGGAATTGAGAGATCGGTTGGCGCTGCCGCTGAACCTGCATTGTTTACCTTGATGGTGTTGGCTGCCATGTTTACCATCTTTGTATTTGTCACGGAACCTGCGGCAATGGTAGATGGAAAAGTTCCCGTGCCCGATCCTGCGACATCGCCGGTAAGGGTGATCGTCTGATCACCTGTATTTGTCCCGCTTATGGCATCCAGTTTGGTTTTATCCGCTGCGCTCATACTTCCGGCAGCGCTTGTAGTCGCCGCCGAAATTGAAATGGCTGGCGTGTATCCACCCGATGAAACAATCGGAGCTGTGCCGCTAACCCCGGTAACTGAGCCATTACCCGTGCCGGCGCCGATGGTTGTCCTTACTGCAGATGCATCTGCATCATTCAGCATGTCGAAAGCAAAGTCAGTAATAGGGTAAGCGGTTAGGTTTCCCGTACTTTTCCGGGAAGGGAATGTGTTGACAGTAAGGGCAAGGTCGGCTGGCGCTGCCGCCGAAGCCGTATTGTTTACCTTGATAGTGTTGGCGGCCATATTTGCCATCTTGGCATTGGATACAGAACTCCCCGAAATAGTTGCTGCAAAACTTCCGGTACCCGACCCTGTTACATCCCCTGTAAGGGTGATGGTCTGGTTGCCGGTGTTTGTGCCGGTTATGGCATCCAGTTTGGTTTTGTCAGCAGCGCTCATACTTCCGGCTGTGCTGGTGGTAGCCGCTGAAATTGATATAGCCGGGGTGTTTCCGCCGGATGAAACAAGTGGCGCTGTTGCAGACACCCCGGTAACTGTGCCGTTACCTGTTCCGGCTCCAATGGTTGTCCTTACCGCTGCTGCATCTGCATCGTTCAAAATATCGAAAGCAAAATCGGTGACAGGGTAAGCCGTTACGTTTCCTGTGCTTTTCCGGGAAGGAAATGTATTGGCAGATAGTGAAAGGTCGGAGGGTGCTGCTGACGAGGCTGTGTTGTTTACCTTGATGGAATTGGCTGCCATACTTGCCATTTTGGAATTGGTAACAGCACTCGTGGCAATGGTTGCCACAAAACTCCCGGTACCCGACCCTGTAACATCGCCGGTAAGGGTGATGGTCTGATTACCGGTGTTGGTGCCGGTTATGGCATCCAGTTTGGTTTTATCTGCCGCGCTCATGCTTCCGGCTGTTGAGGGAGAAGCCGCCGAAATTGAAATGACCGGAGCGTTTCCCCCGCTTGATGCAATCGGGGCTGTTCCGGTAACACCCGTAACGGTTCCACTTCCGGTAGCAGCCCAGCTTGTTCCGCCGCTGCCGTCGGTTGTAAGAACATATCCATTTGTACCCCTTGTCGCTGGCAGGGTAAGGCTTGTTCCTGTCCCATTTCCATTGATTGTCAATGAGCCGCCAATGGTAGTATTGGCGTTTTTTAATATGGTCAGGGCATTGCTTCGTGTATTGTATGCATCACCGTTGCCAACTATAAAAAGCCGGTCAGTCGCGACATAACCTATGGGATTGCCGGAACCCACAGTTGCACACAACCCAAATACCGTTTCACCCCACGATTGAGCCGTATTATAATAACCACCTGCAAATGATCTGTCACCAATTGTCGAATTTAACATCCCTCCACCAATAAAAGAAAACAAACCATCTGCCTCATTGCCCGAGCCACCGCCAATAAATGACCATCCGCCGTTCACAGTATTACTGGATCCTCCGACAACAGCCGAAGCCGAACCCGAACCCGCAGTGGTATTGTTTAGACCACCAGCAATAACCGAATATGGCCCACTTGCAACGTATGAAGGTGAAAGCCTGTTCATCTGGAAATCTATAGCATATTGCCCCCTGTTATTGCCACCTGCCGTTGTTCCGTCAGGTTGTTGAGCAAGGATGGCGCCGTTTCCTTTGGGCGAAAGTACAAAGTCCACATCGGATTGGGCATCGTTTCGTGCCAATAGTCTTACCCCGTATTTGGTGTTATACAGATAATTGCTTTCGGTGAAATTTGGAGTAAATTTCACGTACTTCGTTCCATCGTATGTCAGCATATCACCCGTTAGAGAGCCACTAACATCAATAGCGCTTGTAAAAACCGGGTCGGTTTCAGCTTGAATTCCCGAGACAATGCGCGTCCATGCAGCGCCATTGTAATAATAAAAACCGGGTGCCACATCGTTGACTGTTGCCGTATTGTACACTAATAAACTTGCAGCTGGGGAAATAACAGTTGCTACATCATTGGTCCCTGTAAGCGCTATTCGTGGTATCAGCAAACCCTTATTTGCTCCACTCACATCGAGCATGGCGCTGTTGTCGGCATTGGCTCCCGTGCTGTTGATCCCCACCTGGGCTTGTGCTGAAATTGAAACCGTGAAAAGAAAAATTGCGATAAATCTGCTGGTCATTTTCATTATAAAGGATGGTTTTTTGAGTAATACAAATTATTCTATTAGCGTTTTATTTTGCCCTGGCGGCTGGTCGTTTTATAGGCCAGTAAACCAACGATCAATGCACCTGCCACGACTGAAAAAACCCAATCGTACCAATGAAAGAACTGAAGGGCTGTAAGGAATGTTACGGTACCAAGCGGCAGCAACAAAACACAATTTGTGATCAAACCGGGATTATAGACAGGCTTCTCTGGTTGAAAAATGATGGTATGCATTAAATTGTTTATCGTTAATTCAAATAACATCATTGAAAAACCAACCCAGGGTGCAACGTTGTAAAGTAAAGCGCCGATGATGACCATCGGCCATGCAATGATAATGTTTACCTGAAATACATAGCCTTCATCAAGCGGGTAGTTGCGGTCGGTTCCTGAACCAAAAGGCGTTTTTAAATTGAAAAATTCTTTAAAACTTAAAGGAGATAAAACATACTCCTCAATTTCATGAATCATTAACAAGGGGAGATGAAGCCATAAAAGAAATTGATAAAAAGTCATAGTATCTCTGTAATAAATCAGAATGACTAATAATACCGGAGCAATGAACAAATTTGCGCTTTGCCAGAACCGATTAACTTTTTGAATATTCATAAACCTCCTTTTAAGAATTTGAATTTAAAAAAGATGAAAAATCTTTTCCCGTTTAATTCCGCAAAAATAATGATTCGCTATGGTCAAAATCCGGCCTGAGGAGCGTATGAGCCTGCTTTTTGTTCTGTTTTTGAAAAACGAAACAAATTTGCATTGGTTGAAGACTATCCGGTGAACTGAGTTGCAAAGGCCCCGGGTGAAGTTCCTTCAGCTTTTTTAAATGCGGTAAAAAAGGTGGTTCGCGATGAAAATCCTGACAACAGTCCGATCGCTTCCAGGGTAAGTTCATTTGCTTTCCCCACTTTCATGAGGTTTTTGGCATGGTTGATCCGCCACTCATTGCGGAAATCATTGAAAGATTGTTTTTTTTCTTCCCGGTAATAATATGCGAGATGGTGAACCGGAATTTTTATCAGTTTCGACAGGTAGGCAAGGTTGCAGTCCGGTTGAAGATAGGGTTGAAGCTCTTTCATACAGGAATCTGCTTTCTGCCCAATGGTAAAAAGGTAATCAGGCTCAAGATTCAACATGTTCTTTTTTACCTCTCCAGGCAGCGAATCCGATGCTGTTCCAACAGGTGTCCAGGATACAATTGTTGAAGGAAACCGGGGCAATCCGTATAAAATGCCGGGAAAAAATAACGGTAAGGTAAGCAAACCTGAAAGTCCTAATCCCGATAGTACCTGCAAAAGATCAAAAGTGAAAAAATATTTTAGATCCTTATTTGAAATGGATTCCAACAATACCATCATATGGCTTACAATCAGCACAAATAAAAAACCCAGGAGGTAAGAAAGCCATCGGGTCATATAATGCTGCTGAGAAAGAACCTGCGATTTCCCCCTTTGTTTAATATACTTGAGAAATATTCCGGCTGCCCAACATGTATAAGCCAGGATCAAAACCGGCCGGCTGAGAAAAATCACCTCATTCGGTAAAAGTTGCTGCAAAACTGTAGCTTTATATTGTACTATGTAATCCGGGTTTTCAACCAGCTTTGTTGCAATGAAGACCTTGTGCGACCAGGGGCTGAAAATGTGTGGGAAAGCTGCAATCAGGAATATCAGCGCAGGCAGCAAATGCCAGGTGTCTCTCGTTTTCAGGCGTGACTGATCTGTTAAAATGCTACGCACATACAGGTAGAGTGCAGGCCCTGTGAGGTATGAAAGAAACCCGATATTGACAAAAACGATGCTGACAAGACCGACCGATTTGGAATAGAATACGGAATACTGTATAAAGCCATAAACACTTATCAGTAAAAAAAAGGCACCCAGATAAATGGAAGATGGATATGTCCTTGCATTGAAATGCAACAAGATTACCGAGAGAAAAATACCCAGAAGTGATAGGAATAAAAGCATTGTTGCGGATTTCGGGGCAAAACTACACATTTATCTGTTTTTCACCTAAACACACGAAAAAATCTGAGTACAATTCATTAGATCATTAATTGACAAGGGATTTAATAATCCAGTAGGTAAGAATATCAGCGCAAAGTAAACCACCACCACCTCTGGTGGTGGTGGTTTACTTTATAAATCAAGCATAGCTCATCCTCATCCCGCATTTTTCGATAATTTTACACGTTCAAAACATAAAAAAATTCATCATGCAAACTGTATTTTCCAAAGCCGAAGAGATCAGGAATTCAGGACTCCGGGCAGCTATCTGTATCGTTATAGAAACCAGGGGTTCTACTCCAAGGAAACAGGGATCAAAAATGATCGTTTATGCGGATGGTACAATTTTCGGAAGCATCGGAGGCGGGTCTGTAGAAAAAGAGGTGGCAGAAAAAGCAGTGGAACTGATTGCACTCGGGAAACCTGAAAAATGCTCCTTTAACCTTGAACAGGACCTGGGAATGCATTGCGGCGGTTTCATGGATGTCTATATAGAACCAATCAACCCGTCGCAGAAACTCTATATTTTCGGCGCCGGCCATATCGGGAAGGCGCTGGTCCATTTTGCAAAGGAATTCGATTTTTTAATTTCCGTTTTTGATCCCCGCGAAGGGATATTCAATGATCCTGCTTTTGCAGGTTGCACCTGCATAGGGAAAGATTACTTTGAGGCAATTGAAGAGGCTTCGTTTGATGATAAAACCTATATTGTTATCGTCACTCCCAAGCATGTTTACGACGAGGAGATCCTGGTTAAGGTGATGCGCAAACCCCATGCCTATGTTGGGATGATTGGGAGCCGCAGAAAAGTTGAACAGGCAACTAAACGTTTCCTGGATGAGAACCTTCTTACCGCGGAAGAGATTGAATCAATTGACATGCCGATGGGGATTAAATTCAACGCGCAAACACCCCAGGAGATCGCCATCAGCCTGCTGGCCAAACTGATTGATGTCAGGAACCAGGTTATGAATAACAACAATTAACGTCAGATCAGGCCGACTCTTTTATTAAAATCTTGTCATTGATTTGAAGATTGGCCAACTCGTCACACGTTATTATGATCTTTTTAATCGTGTTCTTCACTGAAACAGTCAGAATATTATTTTCAATGCCGACAATATAGCCGATCAGGTGAATATCCGGTTTAATTTTAGTACCGTTGAAAACTTCACCCGGCTTTCCCTGTTCCTGAATTTTCCCGTTCTCGATGACGTACACAAAATCAGATAACCTGTAAACTTCGTTGATGTCGTGACTCACCAGCAGGGTCGTGGCCTGGAAATTCGTATGAGCCTGGATAATCTCATGTTGCAAGCTTTGCCTGGTTTCGCTGTCTAAGGCTGATAACGGTTCATCCAGCAATAATATCTGAGGTTTTCGTGCCAGGGCCCTTGCAACGGCTAAGCGTTGCTGTTGCCCGCCTGAAAGCCTTCCAGGCTTGCGGTTACATAAACCCTTGAGATGAAAAACATCCAGTAATTCCGAAATGTAACTCGTTTCCTTATCCTGACTGGCATACAGGAGATGCTCCTTAACGGTCATATTGGGGAAAAGGGAATAATCCTGGAAAACAAACCCGATGTTACGGTATTGCGGTTTTATATTGATTTTATGGATACTGTCGAACCACACCTCCGTTCCAACTTTTATGAATCCGCTGTCGGGTTGCGTCAATCCTGCAATCATGCGCAGCAATGTAGTCTTGCCAACGCCTGATTGACCGAACAGCGTAATGAATCCAAGTCGTGGGATTTCAATTTTCACATCCAGGGTTTCGTCTCCTTCGGATGTGTGAATCTTTTTACACAGGTGCAGTTCGATTAAAATCTCTTCCATTTCAAAAATTCGCGGTTAACACCGTATATAACAAGCAATATTAGGAAACTGAAACCACATAGGAACAGGGCATATTTGTTTGCCAGGTTAAAATTAAGCGCCTGCACTTCATCGTAAACGGCCAGGGAAGCGACCCTTGTTTTACCTGGAATATTCCCGCCAATCATCAGTATCACGCCAAATTCGCCGATCGTATGGGCGAAAGTAAGACAAACACCAGTCAGCAGGGCGGGCTTAATGTTTGGCAATAAAACCCTTCGGATGGTGGTCATCCTGGATTTTCCCAACGTAAAGGAGGCATCTTTGAGCGAGACGGGCAAGTTGCTGAACCCGGTCTGGATTGAATTTACCATGAACGGCAGATTGAAGATGACGGAGCCGATCAGGATCCCGGTAAACGAAAATGCCAGGCGAATATTAAGGTAATGATTAAAAAAATTGCCAAACCAGAAGTTGGGGCTAAAAGCCAGCAGCAGGTAAAATCCCAGGACGGAAGGTGGCAAAACCAGTGGCATGCTTACGAATGCCTGCAGGACAACTTTTAAACGAAAAGAAGAATAGGTTAAAAAATAAGCAATCGGAATTCCTACACAAAAAAGGATGATCGTTGTGAGGGATGCTAATTTTATTGAAATCCAGAATGTCTGTAAAAAGGCTTCATTCATTTTTGATGTGAATATCAGTGTTCATTGGGCAATTTGAATCCGTATGCGGCAAATAATTTTCGTACCTGTTCCGATTCAATGAATTGGGTAAACTTTATAACATTTTTGTTTGTCACTGAGTTTTTAAGGATCACATAGGCCTGGTCCAGTTTTGAGTAGCTTTTTTCATCGATCAGAAAATATTTTCCTTTCGCTTTCATCTCCGGCGAAAGTGCCAGGGATAGCGCGATCAGCCCTGCTTCGGCATTTCCGGTTAAGACAAACTGGGCTGCCTGGGATACATTCTCACCTTCTACAATTTTTTCTTTTACCATTGTTTCCATTCCGTAATATTTCAGGCATTCCATCGCACGTTTCCCATAGGGTGCAACCTTTGGATTGGCAATGGCGATTTTTTTAACATCGGGATTTTTCAGCAGGTCAATGCCTTTTGAAACATCCAGTGTTGAACTCCACAACACCAGGTGCCCAATGGCATATAATTTCGGTCTGTTCCCTGTCAGATTTAAGGAATCCAGCTTTTTGGGATAAGAAAGATCAGCTGAAAAGAAAATGTCAAATGGAGCCTGGTTTAGAATTTGCTGAAAGAGATTGCCTGATGAACCATAAATAATTTCGACTTGAACACCGGGATTTGATTTTTTAAAATCATTCGCGACCTGGTCGAGCAGGTTACGAAGATCGGCGGCGGCGGCGATGTTGATTGTTTGCGCTGATAAACTGGTTATCACCAGGAGGATGACTGATAAAAGAAGTAAAATTCGTTTTCTCATTTGACCTTATTTTCTGTGCAAAAATCGACCATTTTTCCTTATTGGTCAAGTTTTTTAATGTTTGAGAACCGGGATTGAGTGGGAGTTTTGCTAAGGAATAAGGAATGATGAAGGCCGTCTGATGTTCCGTATAGTAATTGTGCATCACGGAGTGGTTCTCAAATTAATCCTCGGGTAAAAATAGCTTTGCAGTTCCTTTCTTTATCCTGAAATAATCAACGTGCCCCATTCTCTTTTTATCGGGAGTAATTAGATGAATATGCACAAAGGAATCATGATGGATAAATACCCGCTGGTGTTCCGTCGAAAAGAAGCCAGAAAATTCTGCAGTTTCACTTTCCGATGCAGAAAGTAACTCGTGTTTAGGATCAGGTAGTTATGAGTACGAGGTACAAATGGGGTACAAAAATAAGATTAATGATCAATTACTAATAATTGGAATTGGGTGTATTTAATCACCACTGTGAGGCAATGTTATCATTAGTAAAAATATTGAATTCACTTTTTGCAATCATCTTTTCCTTGTTGATTACCATTACCCTTTTGTCCTTGCCCTCTTCGGTACTGTTTCATCATCCCTTTACCCTTGCCCATCCCTTTGCAATTTCCCTGGCAACCATATAACTCATAATATAAAGATGAAAGACGCTTGCATTGATCCGGATTGCTGATCCCTTTCAATGACAGATACTGGTGTATCGAGGCTTTTTGCATTTGTTTTTGCATAAGGGATATCTGTTCGGTGTAATGGTCAAGCAAAGTTGAGTCAGGATTTGCTTTGGCAAGTTCATCCAGAAGAAGGGATCGATAGTTGCGTATGCTGTCAGTTAATGGCCCGGTTGACGTCCTGTACTCCGACATAATAACTTCGACTTTTTCAGCCTGAACGGCAGACAGGGATAATTCTTCCTTAAATGCCATCCCGGAGTTCCTACACTGCTGTTGGTCGGCCACAGCAGGCCTATGCGAATATAGCACAAGAAATGTGACCAGGGCGGTCAAATTGATGACGACCAGGAAAATCAGTATCCAGAAAATAAACCTGTTTTTTATGAAAAAGTTCATGGTGTTGATGTTAATGATTGTTGAACGCAGTTTGATCTTCATCCATAAAATCTTTGATAAACAGATCAGATTTCATGGCCTCGATAT
>CAIKNA010000395.1 GCA_903828645.1 uncultured Bacteroidales bacterium | reverse complement strand
TGCGGTCATGTATATGACCCGCTCACAGGTGATCCCGATTCCGGCGTTGCCCCGGGAACAGCTTTCGAAGATATTCCCGATGAATGGGTTTGTCCGATTTGTGGTGTTGGAAAAGGGGATTACGTGAAAATGAGATAGCCTTGATGTTGCCTGCGAAGTAGGTGAAACTGGAACCGGATCGTGGAAGTTCCAAATTTTCTTATACCTTTGATACTCCAAAATAAACCAATCAATAATGGAAGCGAGCATCAAAGGAACCAGAACTGAAAAGAACCTGCTGAAAGCATTTGCAGGAGAATCCCAGGCAAAAAACCGTTATACTTTCTATGCCAAACAGGCAAAGAAAGAGGGTTTTGAACAAATCGCCGCCTTCTTTGCAGAAACTGCGCTCAACGAGGAAAGTCATGCAAAGACTTTTTTTCGTTTTCTTGAAGGAGGTCAGGTTGAAATTACAGCGACCTACCCGGCCGGCATCACCGGTACCACGGCAGAAAACCTAAGAGCATCCGCCAATGGGGAACATGAGGAGTGGACCGAACTCTATCCTGAATTCGGCAGAATTGCACAGGAAGAGGGCTTCGCCAAAATTGCCACAACTTTCAAACTGATTGCCACCATTGAAGAACATCATGAAAAACGATATCGCAAACTGTTGGACAACCTCGAAAATAACCGGGTCTTTGAAAAAGATGAAAAAACCTGCTGGGTGTGCCGGAAATGCGGATACCTTCATTATGGCGTAAAAGCACTTCAGAACTGCCCTGCCTGCAACCATCCGATGGCCTATTTTGAGGTTTTGCAGGAAAATTATTAGTCGTGAATTAAAAACTAACCAATCATCAAATGGCAAAAAAACGCAAATTCAACAAAGAGGAGGTTTTAAAGGATTACAAACTTGCAAATGAGAGCCGCCAGGTGAGTTTACTTGGCAGGCGTGAAGTATTGGGGGGAAGAGCCAATTTCGGACTTTTTGGCGACGGGAAAGAGGTTCCGCAAATCGTGAAGGCGAAATTCTTTCAGAATGGCGACTGGCGTTCGGGGTATTACAGGGATCAAACTTTCATGATGGCTGCGGGGCTGTCCAGTCTTGACATTTTCTTTGCACAATTATACGGGGATACTGACCTGGAGCGTAACCCCGACAACGGTGGCCGTTTGATGAATTCTCATTTTGCGACACGTAGCCTGGATGAAAAAGGTGAATGGAAAGATCTGACAAAACAAAAGAACTCTTCCGGCGATATTTCACCGACTGCCGGACAAATGCCTCGTTTGCTTGGACTGGCTCTTGCATCCAAGGTCTTCAGGAACAGCCCGGAAATGTGGGATTCGGCAAAAAAATTCACCGTGAAGGGCAATGAAATAGCTTTTGGCATGATTGGCGACGCTTCCACATCAGAAGGACATTTTTTTGAGACCATCAATGCCGCAGGTGTATTGCAGGTTCCAATTGCGCTCTCCATCTGGGATGACGGCTACGGAATTTCCGTCCCCAAAAAATATCAGACCACCAAGGAGAACATTGCCGCCCTGTTATCAGGTTTCGTGGCCGACGAAAACCATCCCGGGATTCGCCTTTACACCGCCAATGGCTGGGATTACGCTGCTATGTACGACATGTACGAAGAGGGAATTGCCATCTGCAGAAATGAACAGGTGCCGGTTGTCTTCCATGTTACAGAACTCACTCAGCCCCAGGGGCACTCAACTTCAGGTTCACATGAACGCTACAAATCGGCAGAACGGCTTGCCTGGGAAAGGGATCACGATTGCATACCAAGGATGCGGACCTGGATCCTGGCAGAGAAAATCGCCACTACCGAAGAGTTGGACACCATCGAAGCCGATGCGGTAAAAGCTGCCAAAAGTGCGCGCGACAGGGGTTATAAAGCCTTCCTTACTCCATTCAAGATTGAACGCGAACACCTTGTCAGTGTGGTAAAAACGACCCATTGTCCCTGCAAAAAACAGGCCCGGATCGATAAAATCGTGGCCGACCTTGAAGCCATCGCCGAGCCGATCAGGAAAGACATCATCTCTGCAGCCAAGAAGATCATGCGGGATGTGTGTACCTCCTGCAGCATGAAGAAACCAATGAAAGCCGATCTCGATGTGTGGATGGCCGAGCAGCGTAAACTCAATGTTGCCCGTTACAGTTCCCATCTTTACAGCGAATCGGAACAAAGTGCCCTCAAAGTTGCCGGTATTCCTCCGGTCTTTAATGACAATTCACCGGTTGTGACCGGCCGGGAGGTTTTGAATGCCAATTATGACATCCTATTCAAGACCAATCCACTGGCACTGATTTTCGGAGAAGATGTCGGCAAAATAGGCGGTGTAAATCAGACCCTGGAAGGGATGCAGCTTAAGTACGGTGAAACACGGGTGTCGGATACAGGTATTCGTGAAGCGACCATCATCGGGCAGGGTTTGGGAATGGCCCTGCGGGGTTTGCGTCCCATTGCAGAGATACAGTATTTCGACTATCTGCTTTATGGATTGCAGGTGATGAGCGATGACCTCGCTACCACACAATACCGTACGGTTGGCGGTCAGAAAGCCCCACTGATCATCAGCACCCGCGGTCACCGCCTTGTCGGGATCTGGCATTCAGGTTCACCCCTGAGCATGGTGATCAACTCGATCAGGGGAATCTTTGTCATGGTGCCACGAAACATGACGCAGGCCGCTGGTTTTTACAATACCATGATGGCTTCCGACGATGCAGGACTGGTTATTGAGCCATTGAATGGCTACCGGCTCAAAGAGTTGATGCCAGCCAACATCGGCAACTACCGGATTCCGCTTGGTGTTCCGGAAGTGTTGGAGGAGGGTTCCGACATCACCCTTGTAACTTATGGTTCATGTGTGAAGATCGCAGAGGAAGCGCTTCCCCAGATCAGGGATTTCGGTATTTCCGTTGAACTGATCGACGTGCAAACGCTCCTTCCCTTCGATATCAATCATGAAATCCTGAAATCGCTGAAAAAGACGAATAAAATTCTGTTCTTCGATGAAGATGGCAGTGGCGGCGCTACTGCTTTCATGATGCAAAAAGTGATGGAAGACCAGGGCGGTTATCGTTATCTTGACGCTGAACCTCGCACGCTTACTGCCAACGACCATCGCCCGGCATATACAAACGACGGCGACTACTTCTCCAACCCGAATGCCGAGGATGTTTTTGAAACGGTTTATGAAATGATGCATGAATACAACCCGAACAAGTATCCCAGGATCTGGTAGGAACAAATCCAAAATTCAAAACTGATAATCACGGAGGCGTTAACCAGGCTAATCTTCAAGTTATCAAATCTTCAAACCTGCAAATTATTTGTACTGCTGATGGTTCGGATACCTTGTTCAATGAGGATTTAAACCAGCATTATCATTCCACTTTCGGGGCGATCCAGGAATCTAAGCATATTTTCATTGAAACCGGCTTCATGCATGCGATGGAAAAAATTGCTCCCCGGATTGTTTCCGGTTCTCCTGTTATGAAAATCCTTGAGATCGGTTTTGGTACCGGGCTCAATGCACTCATGACCATTGCTGCTGCGGAAAAGCACGGGATCAGGGTGCATTATACAGCGATTGAAGCATTTCCCCTCGAAATACAATGCTGGGGCGCGCTCAATTACCCGCGGCTTTTAAGATCCCGGCATAATACGAAGCATTTTGCGAAACTTCACCATGCCCCATGGGATGAAACCGTGGAGATATCCACCAATTTCACTTTACAAAAAATTCAGTGCACGGCCGAAAATTATATTCCTGCAGCCGGTGTTTTTGACCTGGTCTATTTCGATGCATTCGGTCCGGATGCCCAACCTGAGCTCTGGACCCGGCAGATATTTCTAAACCTGGGCAATGGATTGTTGACAGGAGGTTCCCTGGTCACCTATTCCGTTAAAGGAACGGTTGTGAGAGCCTTGCTTGAGGCCGGATTCCAGGTTGAAAAACTGCCAGGCCCCCCGGGAAAAAGACATATCCTGAGGGCTGTAAAAATTGGAGGACAGTTAATTTGATCCCGTTCCGCAGGATTTTTTCTCAGACAGCATCTCACTATAAAACACCGAATGGGAATAACACCGGCGATAACCAGACTCAGGGATGGAGATGAACAAGCTTTCCGGGAGTTGGTCGACGAGTATCGCGACCGTGTCTATAATACGGCCATCGGGTTTCTTCAACACCAGGAGAATGCTGAAGATGTAACCCAGGAAGTTTTTGTTGAGGTTTTCCGTTCTGTCGCCCGGTTCAGGGGCGATTGCAGCCTGTCTACATGGATCTACCGCCTCGCTGTACAGAAGTCGCTTGAATATATCCGCACCTCCCGGCGTGTAAAGCGCTCCGGGATTCTTTTCACCCTTTTCGGCAAAGAAGATCACCTGAATATTGCTGCAGATGCACCATTTTATCATCCGGGTATTTTGCTCGAAAATAAAGAGCGGGCCGCCATCCTGTTCCGTGCCATTTCACTACTGCCGGTAACCCAGCGCACTGCATTTATCCTGCACAAGGTGGAAGGCCTTTCCCATCATGAAATTGCGAAGATTATGTCAACTTCAGTCTCCTCCGTAGAATCCCTGATCGTAAGGGCCAACAGGAAATTACGTGAACTTTTATCAGACTATTATGAAAAAAATGAACGCTGACCGCAGGAAATTAACCCGCATAACATCCAAATGATATGAAAGCAAAAGAAACCTGGATCAATGACACGCTAAATTCGCTGGAGGGCATCAGGCGGGCGACATCCGATCCCGGCCTTTTCATCAAAGTACAGGCTGAAGCCCTTCATCCAATGAGCAAAAAGAGAGGGTTTAAAGGCGCATATTATTGGTCGGCTGCCGCATGCATCACCCTTCTCATTGCATTGAATATTCTTAGTGCGCTATATTACCACCAGTCGGAGAACCTGACCGGAAGTGGAGTTGCAGCAGTGGCGACCGATTATCTCTATTTTCTCAGACCTGTTAAACTCTGAAACAATGAACAATAATCGATTTTTCAAAGGGGTCATTCTCATTTTGGTTATGGTCAACTGCGGCACGCTGGCCTTTCTTTGGTTTGGCAGGCCCAGACCGGAACAAATCCCTGTACGTGGACAGGCGGCGGAATTTCTCATCCATGAACTTGATCTGACACCCGTGCAACAGGATAGGTTCGGAAAACTCCGCGAGGGTCATCGCGATAAATTGACAATCCTTCAGGAACAGGACAGAAAATTTCACGAACGCTTTTTTGAAACACTTTTTCTGACCCCAACCGATACAATTACTGCATCACTCCTTGCCGACTCCATCGCGGGAGTTCGCAGACAAATGGAATTGCTCACGTTTGAACATTTTTCGCAGTTACGCCAACTGCTTACAGAACCGCAAAAAATGAAATTCCACCAGGTATTCAGGCAGGCTCTTGACCGTGTATTGCCTCCTCCCCCAGTCCCTCCTACACCACCGCCACCACCGCCACCACCACCGCCACAATAATACAACTCAGCCCCCTTGCCCCTTATTCTGGCATCAGAATGATTCTCCCAATTAAAAACAACTTTAAACCTTAAACACAATGAAAAGAGCAAGAAAGAATGTCAACAGAACCGTGATGGCACTGGTATTCAGCATGATCATAACATCCCTGGTTGCCCAGCAACCCATACGGACAAACCAGCATCATGAAATGAACCAGGAGATGGCACCGCCTCTGCCTCCCGGTCCGCCTGCTCCCCCACCTATTCCAGAGAATCCCGACGCACCTGTTGCTCCGCGCCTCGACCTTCCCGACCTTACCAAGGAGCAGCAGGATAAAATCCGCCAGGTCGATCTTGATCACATGAAAACAATGACTCCGTATCAAAACCAGGTTCAGGAGAAGAAAGCAAGGCTTCAAACCATTCTGGCAACAATGCCCTTTGATATGAAGTCAGCCGACCAGGTTGCAGAGGAGTTGGGAAAGATAGAAACCGGTATCCTGAAGGAACTGATCCGCCACGACCAGCAATTGAGAAATCTTCTCACACCGCAGCAGCAGGTGATTTTTGACGCCAGGCCAAAGCCGTTTCTACGCCCGAAAATGAACCTTTAATAAATCTCCTGTACAAGGAACCACTGAAATCTGCAATTCACAAGGCATTAAGGCAAAAGAGCAAGCCAGGGCAAATACAAGTGGTGCGCATATCAAACTTAAAAAACTGCCTTATGGAACATATACGGCTCATATCGTTGCTTACAAGATTTTGTCTGTTTGGAAAACTATAAAACTATAAAGTTTTCAACAATGCCATCACATGTTGACGTTTTAAGGATTAAGCATCAGATCGTTTCGGATTTTTGCAGTGGCTGTTAACAGCACTTGCAGGATATCCATTCAAAATCCTTTAAAACCATTGTCATGCTGGAAACCTACAAAATTGAAACCATCCTTTTCCTGGATATCGAAACCATTCCCCAATATTCAACTCATGATCAGCTTCCTTTGGATTTTGCCGGACTTTGGGAGAAGAAAGCCGGTCAGTTGAGGAGAATCGACAAATTCAGTACCGGGGATGATGTGAAACCTGAAGAAATGTATGAGCGGGCAGGGATTTATGCCGAATTCGGCAAGATTGTCTGCATCTCCACGGGTATTCTGCGAAACAAATTGCTATGGATGAAATCCTTTTTCGGAGATGACGAAAAGGAATTGCTCTCAGGCTTCATCGACATGTTGAACAAATTAAAGGAGAAAGGCATTACCTTCCTGTGTGCCCATAACGGGAAGGAGTTTGACTACCCGTACCTTATCCGCCGGATGTTGATAAACGGATTGGAAGTACCTCCAATTCTGGATCTTTCCGGAAAAAAACCATGGGAAGTCAACCATCTCGACACCATGGAATTGTGGAAGTTTGGAGATTATAAGAATTACACTTCGCTTGAACTGCTTGCAACAATCTTTGGGATACCATCCCCGAAGGATGACATTAAAGGCAGCGATGTGGCAAGAGTCTACTGGCAGGAACATGACCTTCCCAGGATTGTGACCTATTGCCAGAAAGATGTTATTACCATCGTGAACCTGCTTTTGCGCTTTAAAGGCATGCCTGTGATCGGGGAAGATGCCATCCAGGTTGTCGGTTGAGCCGGGATCGTCAATACCAAATACCCGCTGCAGGCGTTTCATTTTTTAGTTAATTTTGCCGGCAAATGGCAATATGGCAATAAATCAGTTCAATATCCGTGTCTATGGATTCCTGGTTGACAACGGAAATGTTCTTGTAACGGATGAATTCAGGCTGGGGATCTTCATGACCAAGTTTCCGGGAGGCGGACTGCAATTTGGCGAGGGTACGATTGACTGCCTTAAACGTGAATTCATGGAAGAATTGGGGACCCCGATTGAAATTGTTTCACATTACTATACAACTGATTTCTACCAGCCAACCACACTCCTCCCCTCCGACATGCAGCTTTTCAACATATACTACCGGGTAACTGCCAGGAAACCCTACATTTTTCAAACGACCGGAAAAAAAAATGACATTCCTCCCGTCGACGGATCTCAAAGTTTCAGATGGGTCAGGATTGGTGAACTGAGGGAAGAGGATTTTACATTCCCGATTGATAAATATGTAGTTGGCAAACTGGTGAACGGGTAAACGGATATGTTAAAATTTATCATCATATGGGGATTTCCCATCCTGTTTCTCTTTTCCTCCTGCCGGCATCCGGTGGAGAACACTGCAGTTATTCACGGGACACTCCATGATGCGAATGGTTTCAAACTGGTTTTGGAGGAGATGGACACCCGGGAAATTCATCCCCTTGATTCGGTGGTTGCGGATCACGAGGGTAAATTCAATTTCACGCCTGTAATCAAAGAATCCGGGTTCTGGCTGCTCAAGGCACCTACCGGGAAAATCCTTGTGTTGCTGGTGAATGCCGGCGATGATATTGAATTATCGGGGAGTGTTCTCGATTTCCCCGGCAAGATAATCATGAAAGGACCTGCAGAAGCCAGGGCGCTGAATGAATTTTACCATCATACCCGGCTGTATGAACAAATGGTCGACTCCCTCGAAATGCTGCTTACATCGAGCCAGGACAGTTCCGGCTTTTACCCTCTCACACAAAAACTTGATACTGCATTCAGGCAGATATGGGAAAACCAGAGGAGATACGAAATATCGTATATCGATCATCATCCCGGTTCACTGTCAACACTGGTCGTTTTAAACTATGCTTTCGGCACTAACCCAGTACTCAGCATCGATGGGGACTTCGCCTGTTATCAGCGGGTTGATTCCACCCTGTTCAGCGCTTTTCCCAAAAATAAACATGTGAAGTTCCATCACCAGCGGGTAGAAAAGAAACGGAACGAGGCAATGAAGAAGTAACAATTATTTTATTCGTACACGATTACAAATTTTATTCATGAACCAAAAAGTATATTTTGCTTCAGATTTCCACCTCGGGATCCCTGATCATGACAACAGCATGAAGCGGGAAAAAAAACTGGTAGCCTGGCTGGAGTTCGCACGTGCCGATGCCGCTGAAATTTTCCTGATGGGCGATTTGTTCGATTTCTGGTTTGAATACAAAACCGTCATTCCACGCGGCTATTCCAGGCTTTTAGGAAAACTTGCCGAGATCACTGATGCAGGTATCCCTGTTCATTTGTTCAGGGGCAACCACGACATGTGGGCTTTTGATTACCTTACCAGGGAACTCAATATCCGGCTTCACCGCGATCCGGAGTTCCGTGAATTCAACGGCAAGCATTTTTACCTGGCCCATGGTGACGGACTTGGTCCCGGGGACGCAGGGTACAAGTTCATTAAAAAAGTTTTTGCGAATACATTCAATCAGTGGCTGTTCAGAATGTTGCATCCCGATTTTGGCATCGGCATGGCACTCTTCTGGTCGCGAAAGAGTCGTAAAGCCGGCATTGAAAAAGAGCAACGTGGTCAGGACAATACCCTTAAACTTATCCAGCAGCGCATCACGGTCCATTCAAACGAATTGGTAAAGCAGCATCCTGAACTGGATTACCTTATTTACGGACATTATCATTACCCGCTGGATTCCAAACTTTCAGGCCACGCCAGGCAGCTGGTACTCGGTGACTGGATCACCCATTTTACTTATGCCGTGTTTGACGGGGAGAATCTTGAATTGAAGGAATTCCACTGATCCTGCAACCTCTTAAAAAACAAAAGGGGCGATTTAGCACCGTCCCTTCTGTTTGTAATAACACGACCTGAATGGCCGCATCAATACCCGCTTACTCTGGATGAATAGCTTCTACCGGACAAACATCGGCACAAGCACCACAATCAGTGCATACTTCGGGATCAATTTTATAGATATCACCTTCAGAAATAGCTTCCACCGGGCATTCATCAATGCAGGTGCCGCAAGCAGTGCAATCATCATTAATTTTATAAGCCATGACCTATTGAGTTTATGTCCTGTAATTTCCAGGACGAGTTAATAAAGCGAATTTCATGGCAAAGATAAATATTTTCCCGGATATAGCTTGTTGAACAACGATTTTTCAATTGAAGTTTTGAGTTTTGCGCTTTGGCTTTTGAGTTTATTGGCTAACTTTGCAACTCTAAACTCAATGACGCTATGGCTAAGAAAAAAAGACCAGTAATTGAACGTGAGGATGTAGTGGTAAAATTTGTCGGCGACTCCGGCGATGGAATGCAACTCACCGGCAGCATGTTTTCGGATGTTGCTGCACTTATGGGCAACGACCTCGCGACTTTCCCTGATTTCCCTGCTGAAATACGTGCTCCGCAGAACACCGTAGCAGGTGTATCCGGGTTCCAGGTGCACATGGGGAGTTCCAAGATTTTCACCACCGGCGACCTTGTTGATGTACTGGTGGCAATGAACCCTGCTTCTCTCAAATCGAATCTGAAATGGGCCAAGAAAGGAGCTACCATTCTGACTGACACGGATGCCTACGATGAGAAAACAATCGAAAAAGCCGGCTATAAAAAGGCCCCCCTTACCGACAACTCCCTGGATAGTTTCAACATGATCAAGGCTCCCATTACCACCCTCACCAAAGAGAGCCTGAAAGATCTTGGCATCGACAACAAGATTGCCGAACGCAGCAAAAACATGTTTGCCCTGGGAATGCTCTATTATATTTTCAACCGTGACCTGAAGCCATCTTTCAAATATTTTGAAGAAAAATTCAAGAAAAAACCCGAACTCGTCAATATCAACAAAATTGTTCTTCAGGCCGGGTACAATTACGCAGATACCATTGAAGCCCTTGAGTCTGTGATCCAGGTCTCAGCAGCTGACATGGCAAAAGGTCGTTACCGCAACATCACAGGCAATGTAGCCACTGCCTGGGGATTGCTTGCTGCTGCAGAAAAATCAGGACGCCCGCTCTTCCTTGGCTCCTACCCCATCACACCTGCCACGGAAATCCTGATGGAACTTGCAAAACACAAATCATTGGGAGCAAAAGTTTTCCAGGCCGAAGATGAAATTGCAGGGATATGTTCGGCAATTGGAGC
>CAIKNA010000394.1 GCA_903828645.1 uncultured Bacteroidales bacterium | reverse complement strand
TCACATTGGTTCCCACAGTTTCGAAAGTATATTTATACCCAAGTGAAAATGACCCTTGCGCAGCCATTTTTGATGAATCCGTACAGGAAATCAATGGAAGAATGGTAACATTCACTTGTTGGGAATTGCTGGCAGCTCCGCCATTATCAGTAGCTTTGGCGGTGAGCATATAATTTCCGGCAACCGGATTCCATGTTGTTGAGTAAGGAGAGGTATTATCGGAACTGATCAGGGTATTATTCTGATAGAAGTCCACCTTTTGAATACTTCCGTCAAAGTCGCTGGCATTGGCAGTAATGGTTACCGGCTTTCCAGCGGTATAGGTTGAGTTATCTGCGGGAAAAACCAATGAAACAGTTGGTGAAATATTGGCTGAACTACTTACCGCTACCAGCAATTCATCTTCGTCGGTCCGCAGATCGGGATTGGTTACGGTCAGTTTCAGGCTATAGACTCCTTCTCCGGGTAAATTGATAACAGGATCAGGGGAAGTCTGATTGGAAAACTGAACGGGAAAGGGTCCGTAATTTTGGGTCCAGTTATAAGTCAGGGGTCGCCCTGCTGATTCAGTGCTTGCCGATCCATGGAGCGTGGCCGATGTTTGAGGCAAAATCAGAATCAGCTTTCCTCCTGTCATAGCAGTGGGATAGCTGAATGGGAGATCCCCTGTTCGTGCAAATGTCATTTTTGCCAGGTTAAATTCGCCATTCGGGAAAGCCACACGCAATAGATGATGACCCGGAGTTAAAGGAATATTGGCAACGGTTTTGGTTGCCCATACATTCCAGGCTGTTGTTGAAGTTGAGGGTACTGTAATATCACCGGAAACCGGCAACCCGTCTGATTGCAGCTGAAACGGCCCTCCTCCCAAAGGATTGCCCGATGCATACCTGAAAGCAAGCGTGTACATGCCTGCCTGGGAAACATTCACGGTATATTCCAGCCATTCGCCCGAAGCAATTGAACCAACATAAACACCTTCTGCAGCATTGCTGAAAGCATCCACATATTCATTCGTTCTGAAATCGCCGGAGTTGACAGTTGTTACATCCATATAAGCTATATTCTGGCCTTTTCCTCCTTCGAAAACATCGTATTTGCCTGCCTCGATGGTTCCCGGGATAACCCAGGCTGTTCCCTCAAAAGGCACCTGATTCCCCACCTGGACATCGGAACTGTTTGTAACACTAAATTTTTCAGCATCAAATACTTTAGCATAAAAACCATGCATTCCCAACTGCAAATCAGTTGCATTCCACTCAAAAGGTGCTGTTGACGCGATTCCCTTCGAAACAGCGCCGTCCATGAATTCAACTTTGGTCGGAGTTCCGCCTGAAGCAGTGACATTTAATTTCACACTACCGTTAACATATGCCTGCTGAAACGAAGAGGTCATTACACCCGTTATTTTGCAGTCCTTGCTTGTAGCCATTTTACGGGCAGGAACCACAAGTTGATATCCGGTAGAAAAATTAACCGTGATGGGTGCGCTTGAATAGTTGTGTGCCACATAAGTAATTTCCCCATTCAGGATAAAAGCTGCGGCGATAGGATAATTTGCTGTGATAGCCGCATCAACCCGTCCCAGTACATTCATGGCGTGGAGCCAATGGTACGTTTGGGCATCGGAAATTCCAAATTTTATCTCGCGATCCGGATAGGAATTATACATCTCAATTGCCTGTGCGGGATTAGTAAAAGCCAGGTACTCCCAATATATGTCATGCCAAAGATTAGGATTAGCCTGATTGCTCATGATGCCTGTATTGGCGGCAACCTCGTTCCAAAGTTTGGCGGCATAAACGGTATCCAGTCCCAAATAAAGTGAACCTCCGTGAACAGGATAAATCTCGATGCCGTATGAAGCCGCAATATCGTTGGTCCAGAAAGTTCCGTTATCGAAACTGTTCCCCCAAACACGGGATACGAGGCTGTATTGCTGAGAAGGAGGGAAATTACGGTTTTTGGTGTCCATGTAGTATTCTTCGATCCCTGTTTGCTCGGTGGTATAAAGATAGATTCCCAGGTTGCGGGTTGCCAGGTCACCGGTAAGTTCTCCCCAATGGATGAGTGAAGAGGCAAAAACCATGCTTTCAGAACTCGATTCCTGGTTGTTCCCCTGTGGATTATTGGCAAAACCATCAGCAAAACTATGCCCTTCATATGGACTGAAATTCCGGAGGTAAGGAAACATTGCATCGCTGCGGTCGGGACAGGCGGCATCGCGAACAAGCAGATTCACCATTCCGCCCCATTGTGCTGCCCAGCCAGGTTCGCATTGTTCCACAAAAGCAGCAGCATGGATAAAATACCCCCAATGAAAATGATGGTCGTTTAAACCGGCGTCCTGTCCGTATCCTGCAGGATAACCAATCATGGCAGACCATGCTGTATTATAGTAAAAAAGAAATGCCACTTCCCCGCTTTCAACCCTGAACCAATCCTCGAGACGGGTTTTAATGGTGGTCAGAATTTTATTCCGGGAAGCCATATTTCCCATTTCACCGGCGATCCGGGCGGTTTGTATCAGCTGGTTCATCACCTGGCCTTCATTGTAGGAGTCTGTCCAGGTTGCCAGGGTTGAATTTTCGAGACTTGCAATTTTTTCGGTCAATGCCGCAGGAGAAAATCCGGAACTGTAATTATCAAGATATGGCAGGGTGGGTAAGATTCCATGAAATGTGTTGACGACGCTGAAACTATTGCCTGCCAGCGTCTTCATTTCGCCACGGACAACGGCATAACTGTATTTGTCAGGAACCGGTGAATCTGCCGGGAGGTGTGCCCATTGGTGAGGAAGCAAACCAAGTAACATTTTGGTTTCGGTCCCCTCTTTTACTTCTGTCTGCACGTTAAAATCGGTTCGCATTACCGAGGTGCTTTCGTTATAGCTATAATTTGCCGTAGTATTGACGGGAAATACATATGCGTATTTTTTATATTCATTGGCAACGGCAGTAACATTGGAAGCTGTTAGTGGAATAAATGCCAGAGACCAGTAGTTTTTCCCGTTCAGGGTGGAGGTGTAATCAGCCCCGCTTTTTATCCAGGTACTACCCACAGGTGCATAAACGGCAAAATCAGCACCGTTTCTCACATCGGTTATCACCAACATTTCGCCGGCAACTGCAACTGTACCTGAAGTTATTGTTACCTGTGCCACATCACCGGCATTTTTTGTAAAATAGAGGAATGGCATTCCAACCCCTGAAGTCGCTTTGAAACCATGCGTGCCATCGTTCCAATCCATTGTAACTGTCCAGTCAGAAAAGTCGGAAACCGTAGTTTTGGCAGCAGACATTCCTGTAACACCGACAGTAACCGGAACGATATCATCGATAACCCCCCAGGGAATATAAGTTACCACTAATCCGCTGTTTGTGGTTTTCATTGTAAACGGGTAGTTAAACAGGTTTGAAGCCTGCCCGTTCTTTATCAAAGCCGACCACCAATCGCTTGTTGGAACAGGCTTCCCTGATGCATTTCCACTCACCTGGGGTGTACCGGAGGGATAGGCATTTCTCCCGGCCGCATCAGTTCCGGGGAATGTTTTGGTATAACTTCCGCTTCCAACCGGTATCACCTGGCTCAACCCTTGAAAGGCTGCAAGCAAAAGGATAATCAACGACAACTGCAAAAACTTTTTCATCTGCATAGAATTAAATTTCCTGTTGAGCTCTTCTCGCATCCAGCTCTTGTTTCATCAAGGTGGTGGTTTT
>CAIKNA010000393.1 GCA_903828645.1 uncultured Bacteroidales bacterium | reverse complement strand
GCGGTTTTTCCTCGATGGAGAGGGCTTTGAAATTTTCATCAAATTCCACAACACCATAGCGTTCAGGGTCATGAACATGATAGGCAAACACGACACCTCCTGCCGGATCATTGTTTTCGTGCACAATTTGCGACAGGCCATTGCCAAAGAAGATGTTATCGCCCAGCACAAGGGCCACCTTATCCCTGCCAATAAAAGGTTCACCGATCACAAAAGCCTGGGCCAGTCCGTTTGGAACTGCCTGCTCAGCAAAAGAAAAGCTGCAGCCCAGCGATTTCCCGTCGCCAAGGAGCTGCCTGAAATGAGGCAGGTCGTGAGGCGTTGAAATGATGAGGATTTCATTGATGCCGGCCATCATGAGTACCGACAATGGATAATAGATCATCGGTTTGTCGTAAACGGGCATCAGTTGTTTGCTGACTGCCAGCGTCAATGGGTGCAGGCGTGTTCCGGATCCTCCGGCTAAAACGATTCCTTTCATGTTAAAAGTATTAGAAATGGTCGGGTAAAATTAATGTTTTTTTGGAAGTTCATCTTCTGTCTCCTGCAGATCGATATCTGCCGGGTCATCGAATATTTCCACCAGGGGTTCTTCAAATGCTTTGGTAGTGCTCCATGTGTCAAGCGTGAGGAGCATGGATGGCAGTACAAACATGTTGAGCAGCCCGGCAACCAGCAGCGTGAACGAGATCAGGAATCCAAGAGCCTGGGTGCCGCCGAACGTGGAGAGCATGAAAATCCCGAAGCCGAAAAAGAGTACGGTAGAGGAGTAGATCATGCTGTAGCCGGTTTCTTTCAATGCAGAGACCACTGACGATGGTATATCATGGTCGGTGTGTTTTAACTGCAAACGGTACCGCGAAAGGAACTGGATCGAGTTGTCTACGGAAATACCAAGAGCGATGCTGAAGATCAGGATGGTGGATGGTTTGATCGGGATCCCCACAAAACCCATCAGTGCAGCGGTCATAAGCTGTGGGATCAGGTTCGGGATGAGTGAAATGAGGATCATGCGCCACGAAGTGAACAGGAAAGCCAGCAGCAGGGCAATCACCACAACCGCCAGGGCGATGCTCTCCCACAGGTTCCTGATCAGGAAGTTGGTTCCTTTTAAGAAAACCACGCTGGTTCCGGTGATGAAGACATTGTATTTAGCCGGGTTGAAGATGGAATCGATGGTCGGCTTGAGGCTGTGCTGGATGCTGTCGATCTTTACCGTGCCAACATTTGCCATCTGAACACTGATGCGGGTAATCTGGTAGGTTGAGTCGATAAAATTATCAAGCAGCGACCGTTTCTTAGATTTAAAGGATGGAATATAACCGGCCATGAAGGTCAACTCATTGGAATTGGGGAGCGAATAGTACTGGGGGTCTCCTGCATAAAATGCCTGTTTGGCAGTTTTGATGACCTCCACGATCGACAATGGCTTCGACAATTCCTTGTATCTCCTCAAACTGTCCTGCAACCGGTCGATTTTTTTCAGGGTGGCGAGGTTCAGTATTCCCTTTTTCTTTTTCGCATCGACAACGATTTCAAGCGGCATGATCCCTTTGAAGTTCCGTTCAAAGAACATCATGTCTTTGTAAATAGGATCCCGCTTCGAAATATCATCGACAATGGTCCCGCTGGTCTTTAGCCTGAATGCGCCAACCACGCCGATTACGATACAAACGGCCATGGCCATGTAAATCTGTTTGCGGTAATGGGTAACCCAATAAACGGCTTTGTCTATCAGCGACTTGGCTAGACTCTCTTCGATATGCTTTGTGTATTTGCCTTTCGGGGGTGGCAGGAAACTGAAAAAGATGGGAACAAGGGTGAGTGAAATGGCATAAATAACCATGATGCTGAGCGCAGCAATCAGCCCGAATTCTACCAGGAGTTTGTTGTTGGTGATAGTGAATGCTGCAAAACCAGCGGCAGTGGCGGCATTGGTAAGGAGGTTGGCGGCCCCGATGCGTTCGATCACGCGCGACAATGCTTTTGCCTGGTTGCCGTGATGGCTGTATTCGTAATGATATTTATTCAGGATGAAAATACAGTTTTCCACAGCGATTACGATCACCAGCGGGGGGATGATGGAGGTAAGCATGGTGATTTTATACCCGAAAAGAGCCATCAGGCCAAGGGCCCAGAGGACACTGATGATCATGATGACCAGGGGGAAAAGGACTGCTTTGGCCGACCTGAAGAAGATAAAGAGGAACAGTGCGCTTACCAGCAGGGCCAGCAGGATGAACAATTTAAGTTCATTTTGCAGTTTTTGGGCAACCAGGGTACGGATATAGGGGAGCCCTGAAAAATGAACTTCCACCTTCGACTTCTCCGAAAACCTTTCCATGGTGGTCTTTATATCGCTGATCAGCCTGTCGCGGTCTTTTGAATCAATGACTTTCTTATCCAGCGTCAGGGCCATCAGGTAGGCCGATGTGGATTTGTTGTAAATAAGTTCGTCATAAAAGGGCAGCGAGAGGATCATTTTCCTGACAGAGTCGAGCGATGGCTGATCCAAAGGTTTGCGTGGCGAGATCGGGAGAAATTCGAACTTTTTCAGCGAGTCATTTTTCACCAGGTTGTAAAGCCTGGTCACCGAAATGATCTCACCCACACCCCTGATTTTTTTTAAAGAGTCGGTGAGGTCGTAAACCGCATTGAAGTTTGACAACTGGTAGAAGTCTTTATCGACAATCCCGATGTACATTACGGTTCCATCCTGCCCGAATTGCCTGATGAATTGCTGATAAACGATGTTCGTCGAATCTTTGGCCGGCAGGATGCTGGCACTTTCGTATTGTATCCTGACCTGTGTTGCCTTATAACCCATAAAGGTTGTCATCAGCGCAATCACGATCAAAATAGTAATTCTGTTCCTTAAAATGGTCTTAACCAGAAAATTCCACACAGCCTTTCAATTTGACCGCAAAAATACGAAAACCTTATCAATATCCGGAAGGCGGCTATGCCTTTGTTTCCCCGTTTCATCTTTTCCTTTTCTTAAAAAAAATTGTAAGTTTGCAGCCGCAAAGAAAAAATATGAAATACGAGCATAAACTATTCCAGGGGAAGACATTGGCGATTTTATCAGGAGGGGGCGATACGCCGGCCATCAATTCAAGCATCGAAGCCATCCGAAACCGCGCTTCATTGCTGGGTTTTAAAGTGTACGGCATCCTGCAGGGATGGAAAGGCCTGTTGGGCGATGGCAATGTGGTGGATCTGACCAACCAGCCTTATGACGGGTACTACGGAGGAACTGCGCTTCGTTCAAGCCGCACCAACCCGTTCCCTTCGAAAAAGAACCCTGAAAGCCGGGTACCTCAGGTGTTACGGAATTTTGAACGCTATAAGATAGATGTCCTGGTTACCATCGGCGGAGATGATACCAATGGCGCAGCCAAACGCCTATTTGAGACCGAAGGCATCCCGGTGATCGGGTTCCCGAAAACAATTGACAATGACCTGAGGACAAGGACGATACATCATTACAACGGCAAGGATATTGAAGCAGTCTTATGTCCCGGGTTTCCTTCAGCTGCCCAGTCGATGATGGAATTCACATCCAACCTTAAAACCACAGCCGAATCGCATTCGCGCATCCTTGTGATGGAAGTGATGGGTCGCGACGCCGGCTGGCTTACCGGGACCGCCATTTTTGGGGGTGCTACCCTCGGACTCATTCCCGAGTTTGAAATTACCAAAGAACGAAAAGAGGTCTTTTTTGAAACCGTCAAGGAGGCCTACATGCATTCAAAGAAAAGATGCCTGGTCATCCCGGTTTCAGAGGGTACCCGATGGTATGATGAAAAATCAGGCAAGGTTGATGTGGTATATGCCAGTTCTGAACTTGATGAATACGGTCATCCCCGGTTTGGAGGAGTGAGCGGCATCATTGCTTCTGAGATCAGCAGCCGGTTGGGCATGGAGGCCCGTGCGCAGATTTCGGGCTATTATCCGCGGTCGGGTCACTGCCGCCATTATGACCGCAAACTGACATCCACCCTGGCCGATAAAGTTGTTGATTTGCTGCTTCGTGAAGAGTATGGCCAGATGCCGGTGATGAAAAAGATCGTGCCGAATGTGGAGCTGGAAGAGTTCAACACTACGTCGATCGATATGGGGGCTGTGGGAAACAAACCAATGTCAGCCGATTACTACGATATCAATCAATTCTCATTCACCGATGCCTACAGGGATTTCCTGGCAAACATTCTGGGAAAACCCGATTGCGAGGACTTTCGCTACGACTTCCCGGTGGTCATCCCTTAACTTCTTGCACCTTGCATTTTGCACCTTGCATTTTGACTTTGCACTTTGCATTTTGCACTTTGCATTTTATTTAACCACCACCTGCAGCGTATTCCTGCTCCTGAGTTCCATCATAATTTTCCTTTTGGCAACAACACGATGAATCGCATCGTTTGTATAGTGCCTGATGGTGAAAAGGTCGAGCCCCTCGTTGTAGCGGGTTTCATAATCCTTCTTCAGGTAATCTATCAAAGGGCCCACCTTTTGAGGATCGTTATCCACACAAATGGAGAAGCTGATCGCAGAGTTCTGCATGACATTCACCTTGACCCTGAAGCTGGCCAGGATCCTGAATATTTCGCTGAGGTTTTCTTCGAGGATGAAAGAAAAATCGCGTGGAGAGATCGAAATCAGCATCTGGTTTTGTTTCCGGATGAAGATGGGGGTTGGTATTTTCCATTCCCTGATATTCTCCACTGATGTGCCTTCCTGTTCAGGATATAGAAATGACCTGACTTTCAGTACAATGTTGGCGTTTTGGAGAGGTTTGATGGTTTTCGGATGGATTACGCTTGCCCCGTAATAGGCCATTTCTATGGCTTCAAGATATGGGAGTTTTTTCAGGCATACAGCATCAGGCATGAGTTTTGGATCGGCATTCATCACGCCGGGCACATCTTTCCAGATGGTCATCTCCCTGGCATGCAGGCACCAGGCGAAGATCGCTGCCGAAAAATCGGAGCCCTCACGACCTAGCGTTGTTGTGTTTCCCTCCGCATCACGGCCGATAAAACCCTGCGTAAGTGCGATCGTCCCTGGTTCCGGATGATCAAGGAAATAACCAGGGATGGCTTTTTGAATCAATTTCCCTGAGACTTCCCAGTCAACACGGGCATCCCGGAAGGTAGAATCGGTTCTGATAAGGTCACGGACATCAAATAATCCGGAAGGGCATCCCCGGGAGACAAGATAATGATGAAGAATCGAGGAGGAGATCAACTCGCCGTAGCTTACCACCTGGTCATATTCAAAGTCATATCCGTGAAGGGAGGGAGTGTACAGATGCCCTTTCCGGATATACCCGCGAAGCTGGTTGAAGAGTGAATCAACTTCACCAAACACAGGATGATTTATATCTGCAAAAAGAGCTTCCAGGATTGAAAAATGAAAATTCCAAAGTTTCCCGTATGATTCAACAACTGCAAGGGGGTCGTTTTCAAGATAGTTTTTCAGCAATTCTTCCAATGCGTTGGTTGTTTTTCCCATGGCCGAAACCACCACCAGCAGCGGACCTGAGCCGGATTTCTTAAGGATCTCCGCCACGTTTTTTATCCCGGCTGCGCTGTTGACCGATGCACCGCCAAATTTGAAGACATTGATGTACATACGGCAAAAGTAACGAAAAAGAAACACCGGTTTCACTGAAAATGCCTATTTTTGTCTTCTTAAACCAACTGATATGAAATTCAAAACACTTACTGAATTCATTATTGAACAGCAGTCCGAATATCCTCAGGCTTCGGGCGAATTGTCGCGTTTGCTGAACGATATCGGGATTGCCGCCAAATTTGTAAACCGTGAAGTGAACCGGGCCGGGTTGGGCGAAGTGATGGGCTATGCAGGTGAAGTAAATGTGCAGGGTGAAGATCAGAAAAAGCTGGATGTTTATGCAAACGACCAGTTCATCGCGGCTCTGAAATCGGGCGGGCAGTGTTGTGCCATTGGCTCCGAGGAAAATGAGGATATCATCATTCTCGACAGCGATATTTCCAAACATGGCAAGTATGTCGTGGCCATGGATCCGCTCGACGGCTCCTCAAACATTGAGTCGAATGTCTCTATTGGCACCCTTTTTTCAATATACCGCAGGCGCACCGTCCGGGGCGCTGCAACTCTTGAAGATTTTCTGCAGCCCGGCCGCAACCTCGTGGCAGCCGGTTATGTGATTTATGGTTCTTCGACCATGCTTGTTTACACAACCGGTTACGGGGTAAATGGCTTTACCCTCGACCCCTCGGTGGGACTCTTTATCCTGAGTCATCCCGACATGAAATACCCCGAAGTGGGCAGCATTTATTCCATCAATGAAGCAAACTATTTTTCGTTCCCTGAAGGTGTGCGGCAATATATTCATTTTTGCCAGGAGGAGGACGAGGCAACCCACCGGCCCTATTCAACCAGGTATATCGGGTCGATGGTCGCCGACATTCACCGGAATATGATCCGTGGAGGAGTATTCCTCTACCCCGGTACCACAAAAAACAGGAGAGGCAAACTGAGGCTCCTGTATGAATGCAACCCGGTGGCATTCCTGGCCGAACAGGCCGGGGGCAAAGCCTCCGACGGATTCCGCCGGGTACTCGACATTCAGCCCACCAGTTTGCACCAGCGCTCGCCCTTGTTTGTCGGGCCAACCTGCATGGTTGAAAAAGCCGAACAACTGATGAAAGAACATTCACCCGATTTTAAAATCGATTAAGCATCGATTGAAGCCTGCCGACCTGTTAACGCTATTCAGAGAGAACCCCCCTGTTAAGGAAATCATCGGGCGTTTTTCTGAATTGAAACAATTTGCGATTGACGATTTACGATTGACGAATTCTGAAATCGAAAATCGGAAATCGAAAATTGCCGGTCGTTTCCGCCTCCATCTCAGGGGGCTCATCGGATCATCCCGTTCACTGGTTACTGCCGCTGTTTTTGAAGAGACTGCGCTGACGCACCTGGTGTTGCTTCCCGACCGGGAGAGTGCAGCTTATTTTTTTAACGATCTCCAGCAAATACTGGGTGACCGGGTGTTTTTCTTCCCATCCTCTTTCAAGCGGGGCTTTCAAACCGGTATCAAGGATAACCAGGGATTGCTTTCACGCACGGAAGTGCTGAACCAGCTCAGCGGCCGGGCACGGAAATTCATCGTGGTAAGTTACCCGGAAGCCGTGTCGGAGAAGGTCGTCAATAAGAAATACCTCGAGAAAAACACCCTTAAACTCTCTGTCGGGGAGCAGGTCAACATGGATTTTATCCTTGACCTGCTTGTGGAGTATGAATTCGAGCGCGCCGATTTTGTGGCAGAACCCGGGCAGTTCTCCCTGCGCGGCGGATTGATCGATGTCTATTCTTTCAGCAGCGATCATCCATTCCGGATTGAATTTGCGGGAGACAAGGTAGGAACCATCAGGACGTTCGACCCCTCAAGCCAGCTTTCCATCCAAAAAATGCAGGAGATCAGCATTGTTCCCGATATCAGGGTCAATGCCAACAAGAAAATCGCGTATGAATCCATCTTTGCTTTCCTTCCCGAAAAAGCAGTGATCTGGCTGGATGATGCAGCTTCAATGGCCCACCTGATGGAAAAGCAACCGGATTCCGAGTTGCTTGTCCATGGCAGTGAATTTCTGAAATCACTGCTTGATTATACCACTTTGGAATTCGGGCAGCAGTTTTATTTTAAAACCGGGCAGCCCGTGGTTTTCAATACAGCCCCTCAACCCTCCTTCAATAAGAATTTCGATCTGCTGATGCAGGATCTGCAGAAAAATGCTGAAAACGGGTTCACCAATTTTCTCCTGGCCGACAACCCCAAGCAGGCCGAAAGATTGCAAAGCATTTTTGAAGATATCACCTCAAAAAAAACCGGAGAGTCACTTTCTGCCGGTTACCCGTCACCCGTCACGAGTCACGAGTCACCCGTCACGCGTCACGCATTAAGTGCCACCTTCAACTTCTCCCTGCACGAAGGCTTTCTCGACAAAGACCTGAAAATTGCCTGCTACACCGACCACCAGATATTTGAACGCTATCATAAATTCCATCTCCGCGAGGGGTATACCGCCAAGGAGGCGCTGACGCTGAAAGACCTGTACGACCTTCGCCCGGGCGATTTCGTAACCCACATTGATCACGGTGTAGGGCGGTTTGACGGGCTGGAAAAGATCATCAACAATGGCAAGGAACAGGAGGCCATCAGGCTGATCTACAAAAATGAAGACCTGCTCTATGTCAGCATTCATTCGTTGCACCGGATCTCAAAATACATCGGCAAGGAGGGGACCGCGCCTGTAATGAACCGTCTTGGGTCGGATGTGTGGAATAAGCTCAAGAATAAAACAAAGAGCCGGGTCAAGGATATTGCCAAGGAACTGATCAAGCTGTATGCCGAACGCCGGACCACGACAGGATTGGCCTGCATGCCTGACACCTACCTGCAGACCGAACTGGAGGCCTCCTTTATTTATGAAGACACGCCTGACCAGATCAAAGCCACCATTGATGTTAAAAAGGACCTCGAAGAGACCTACCCGATGGACCGCCTGATATGCGGCGATGTCGGGTTCGGCAAGACAGAAATCGCCATCCGTGCGGCATTCAAGGTGGTAACGGAGAGCAAGCAGGTGGCTGTCCTGGTTCCGACAACCATCCTTGCACTGCAGCATTATAAAACATTTGCCGACCGGCTGAAGGCTTTCCCGTGCAGGGTGGATTACATCAACCGGTTCAAATCGGCCAAAGAACAAAAACAACTTCTGATCGACCTGGAGGATGGAAAGATCGATATCCTGATCGGCACCCACCGCCTGCTCAGCAAGGATATTCAATTCAGGGATCTTGGCCTGCTCATTGTTGATGAAGAGCAGAAGTTCGGGGTCGGGGCAAAAGAAAAGATGAAGATGCTGCGTGTAAATGTGGACACACTCACCCTTACAGCCACGCCGATTCCCCGCACACTGCAATTCTCGCTGATGGGTGCGCGCGACCTCTCCATCATCAACACCCCGCCACCAAACAGGTACCCGGTGCAAACCGAGATCCACCCGTTTGGCGAGGAGGTGATCAAAGAGGCCATCACCTATGAGGTTCAGAGGGGAGGACAGGTGTTCTTTGTTACAACCCGTGTGATGAACATCATGGATATTTCGGTGATGGTTCAGCGCATGGTGCCCGGTGTCAAGGTCGCTGTTGCCCATGGCCAGATGGAAGGTCATAAACTTGAAAAGGTGATGCTTGATTTCATCGAAGGGGAGTATGATGTGCTGATTGCCACCACCATCATTGAATCGGGACTCGATATTTCAAACGTGAACACCATCATTATCAACGATGCCCATCACTATGGGTTGAGCGATTTGCACCAGTTGCGCGGCAGGGTTGGAAGATCGAATAAAAAAGCCTTTTGCTACCTGCTGGCGCCGCCCATGTCGTCACTTACAGATGAAGCACGCAAAAGGCTTCGCGCCATCGAAGAGTTTGCCGATCTTGGAAGTGGCTTCAACATCGCCATGCGCGACCTCGATATCCGCGGTGCAGGGAACATCCTGGGTGCCGAACAGAGTGGTTTTATTTCAGAAATCGGGTACGAGATGTATCAGAAAATCCTGGATGAGGCGTTGCTTGAGCTGAAAGAGACCGATTTCAAGGATTTATTCCCCACAGATACTCCTGCGACCTATGTCAGGGAATGTGTTATTGAAACGGACCTCGAGATCCTCATCCCCGATTATTACATCACCAACATTACAGAGCGTCTCAACCTTTACAAAGAGCTCGATTCCATTGAAAACGAGGAGAACCTGATGTGGTTTATGGAAAGGATGATCGATCGTTTCGGACCTATCCCGAAACAAACCGAAACATTGCTGCATACCATCAGGCTGCGCTGGCTTGCCCGCAGCATCGGATTCGAAAAACTGGTTCTCCGGAATCAGCGGCTGACCGCCTATTTTGTAAGCAATCCTGAATCCGCCTATTTCCAGTCGGCACAGTTCACCTCCATTCTGGAATGCATGAAAACAAACCCGGCAGGATATAAAATGACGGAGGATAAAAACAGGTTATTCATGACTTTCCGCGATGTGCCGGGAATAAACGAAGCCCTTGCCAGATTGGAACCATTCCAAATTTCAAAAGTTACTAACATTTAATGCTTCTTTCCGCCTTGCCTCCCCTAACTTTTCTTAATTTTGTTCCTGATTTTCGGATAATAACCCTTTAAACCAAATATATGAAAAAACTTGTACTATTTTTTGCAGCCATCTTATCAGCAGGTGCGCTTTTTGCCCAAACCAACTGTTCTGACATCTTCATCTCAGAATATATTGAAGGATGGAACAACAACAAATCCATGGAGCTTTATAATCCCACTCAAACAGCCATCACGCTGACAAATGTTTACCGGCTTATCCGCTGGTCAAACGGCAATTCCGCTGCTGACACGGATCCACTTTATGTACTGCCGCTCACAGGAACCATCGACCCTTTTAAAGTCATGGTCATGATCCAGGACACCACGAAACCGGGACAGGACACCATGGTATGGCCTACACTGCGGAAAAAAGGCACCTGGCTTGCTCCATACGATTACGGCGGAACAACACCGGGAGGAAACGTTGTTTTCTGGAATGGCGATGATGCTATTTCCCTTCAGAAAAAGATCGGTTCAACATGGACAGATATCGATATTTTCGGCGAGATCGGCGTGAGGCCTAAAAACTGGCAGGGAACCTACAGCCCTTCCGGTGCATGGACAGACACCAAACCTTATATCCTCGGAGTAGGAGTATATATTACAAAGAGCCATGGGCTCAAACGCAAACATGCCATTAAACACGGCGTTGACCGTGCAACGATGATTACATACGGTAACACTCAAACCGGAGGCGTTCCCGACAGTTTCAATGCCTTGCTCGAATACGACTCTTTACCCGTTAATTTCTTTGACAGTCTCGGGCAGCATTGGTGTGATTGTAAAGTCGGGGAGGGTATTGGTAAACTGACCAATGACCAGAATGTCGTAATTACGCCCAATCCTGTGACCAATAACCAGTTTACTGTACTGGCAGCACTACCAGTTTCATCGGTTGAAGTTGTTTCAATTGTAGGAGAAACAGTCTATTCCCATAATTTTGCTTCCCGCCAGCGGGACGTCAGGGTGTTATTGAATAAACTGCCTCAGGGAGTTTACCTCGTTAAGGTGAAGTTCAGTGACAATCAGTCGTTGATCAAAAAAATCATCGTTCAATAAAGCACCTTTTTCAGCACAGTATTCATATGGCCGACTAAATCCGTATGTTCAAGTTATTTTCTTGAAAAGTCTGAAATTTTATTCTTAACAGCAAGGACGCAAAGAGGCGAGAAAAAATATTGATTTTCAATTTTTCGCTACTTTGCGTCTTTCTGCGATGTTTTATTTTTGAGACCATCTCATCCCCAAATCCAGGAAAACATGACGAAATATTTTACAATTTTAACGCTCTCCATTCTATTTCCAATCCTTCTTTTCGGACAAAAAATTTCGATCCGGGGTGTTGTTACCGATGCCAATTCCAGTGAAACTCTTATTGGAGCAACGATCTCCTATGGTGAGGGCAAAGGAGTGATTACCGATATGGATGGCCGGTATTATCTCAAACTTGAGAAAGGAACCTACCATCTCAAGGTTTCGTATGTTGGCTATTTGCCCCTGGAATTGGATGTTACAGTTGGAAAGGATGAAATGGTCCGTGATTTTCAATTGAAAACACCCACGCTCACTGAAGTAGAAGTTGTCGCCGATGTGGCAAAAACACGCGAAACGCCTGTTGCTTTTTCTACGGTTCAACCCATTAAACTACAGGAAGAACTTGCCGCCCGCGACATTCCGATGATCCTGAATAAAACGCCCGGTGTTTATGCTACACAACAGGGTGGGGGAGATGGTGATGCGCGCATTAACATCCGTGGATTCAGCCAGCGTAACCTGGCCGTGATGATCGACGGAATCCCTGTGAACGACATGGAAAATGGCTGGGTTTACTGGTCGAACTGGTTCGGCCTGGATGCTGTAACCCGGAGCATCCAGGTTCAGCGCGGACTTGGATCATCAAAACTGGGACTTCCATCCGTCGGAGGAACAATGAACATCATCACCAAAGGCATCGATGAAAATCTTGGCGGAATTGTCAAACAGGAGGTTGGGTCAGATGGTTACCTGCGGACTTCACTCGGCATCACCTCCGGCCAGATGAAACATGGCTGGGGTATCACCTTTGCCGGATCTTACAAGCAAGGCAACGGCTGGGTGGACAATACCTGGACAAAGGGGTGGTTCGGATACCTGAGGGTCGATAAACGTTTAGGCAAGCACACGCTCACTTTTTCAGCCATGGGGGCTCCGCAGCAGCATGCCCAGCGCGCGTACCAGGTATCAATAGCGACTTTCGACAAATATGGCATCCGTTATAATTCAAACTGGGGTCACCTGGACCGCTGGACAGAAAAGGATGCCGAGGGCAACCCAGTGTTCACAGGAAATGTTGAAAACCTTTCCCAGTCGAAAAATTATTTCTTTAAACCCCAGATCAGTCTCCGCGACTTTTGGCGGATCAACGAGAAATTTTACCTTTCGAATATCATCTACACGTCTATAGGAAACGGCGGAGGAACCACGAACTTTTCTTCAAATGCCGCCGGTGGTTATGGCACCTCAACTTTTACGGTAGACAAGTCCAACGGGCTCATCACCTATCAAAATTATTACGACCGGAATATGAATGATGCAACCGGCAGATCAGAGGGTATCATCCGCAGCAGCGTAAACAACCACAGGTGGTTTGGACTCCTGTCGACTTTTACCTGGGAGATCAATCAGAAACTGACATTTTCGGGAGGGATTGACCTTCGTACCTATAAGGGACAGCACTACGGTGAAGTTTATGACCTGCTGGGCGGTCAATTTGTGAGAGATGATGCAAATAAAAACATCAACCCTTACCAGACCAAGTTTTATGAAGGTGACAAGATATATTATTACAACGATGCGCTGGTTCGCTGGGGAGGTGTTTTCACACAGCTTGAATACAAAGTCGAGAAATGGACTGCATTTATTAACCTGACTGCTGCAGTATCGGCCTACCAGCGAATTGATTATTTTAAAAGGAAGGACCTTGTTATCGATGGCAACACCTATACACAGGCAGTGGGTTACGGCGATATCTTTTATTACAATGGTTCGCAGAACCTGACCTATAAGCCGGTTGATCAGAAATACACGTCCAACGACACGGTGTTTGTAATCAAGCAGGTTGGCAGTAAAAAAGACACCCTTTATATTGTGAATCCCACTTCGTATGATAACAATTCCCCGGAGGCGCGCGCCACACGGACCGTATGGAAGGTGTTTCCTGGTTTTACCTTAAAAGGCGGATTGAATTACAACATCGACAAAAGGAACAATATATTCATGAACCTTGGATATCTTTCGAAAGCACCGCGCTTTGCAAATGTTTTCAACAACGACAACAGGGAGGTTCTGAACCCGAAAAACGAAATCGTCGAAGCGGTAGAGCTTGGTTATAGCCTGAACACAAGGAAAATTGCACTTAATTTTAACACCTACCTCATAAAATGGCTGAACAAGCCACTGGATGTGGTATTGTCATATACCGACCCGAAAACCCAGGACACCTATCCTTACAACATCAACGGGATAGATGAACTACACGCCGGCATTGAAGTTGAATTCGGATATAAACCGATACCATCCCTGCAATGGGACCAGGTGCTTGCCTACGGGAACTGGACATTTCAATCGGGTGGCACTGCCTATGTATATGATCCGACCGGGAACCTTATCACCAACTTTGAATACAATGCCAAAGGAGTGCATGTTGGCGATGCAGCCCAGTTCCAGTTTATGGAGAGTCTCCGGTGGGAAATCATAAAATATCTTTATATTTCAGGAAGCTGCACTCTTTTTGACAAGAATTATTCCCAGATGGATCCAACGTCCCTTACAAAAGTTTACCTGGATGAAAATGGAAATCCAAGGGATTCCTGGAAAATGCCGATGTATTATCTGATCGACCTGAATGCAGGCTACCGGTTCAATTTTAAAAAATTCAAGCTTGATCTCCGGGCGTCGGTGCTCAACGTCCTCGACAAGGCATATATTGCTGATGCGAAGAACAATGACTCCTACTCGACTACCACTACCAATTTCGATGCAGCTTCTGCGGGTGTTTTCTACGGGGTGGGAAGAACCTTCAATGTGTCATTTGCAATTAGTTATTAAGTGATTAAAAATATATAAACCATTAACCCGTTAACCTTTTTACTAATTATCCATCCTGATTTAAATTTAAAAAATGAAAAAAATAACCTTATCGATTTTAGGCCTGATTTTCCTTACATTCCAGGGATTCTCCCAGGCCAATATTGCCGCTGCAAGGGCTATGCCGATCGGCTCGACCATCACGGTTCACGGCATTGTCACCAATGGCCCTGAACTGGGCATCATCCGGTACTTCCAGGATGCAACAGCCGGAATCGCCGCATATAGTTCTACCATTACCGGGCTTTCAAGGGGCGATTCAATCGTTTTAACCGGTGTTACCACAAATTATAATCAGCTGATCGAAATCAACCCGGTCAATTCTTTCAATGCCATTGCCCCAAAACCTTTGCCTGCACCCATCGTCATTACCCCGGGAGGAATGAAGGAGCAATATGAATCCATGCTGGTTAAGATGGTGGGGGTTACCTTCGCAAATGCCGGAGGGGTTTTTTCGGGGAACACCAATTACAATGTCACGGCCAACGGGGAAACCTGTGCAGTGCGTGTCAACAATGCCTCCAACCTGGTTGGCCAGATCATCCCGGCAGCCCAGGTTACCCTGGTTGGCATCTGCTCCCAGTTTTCTTATACCGACCCGGCGGGTGGTTACCAGATGCTGCTTCGTGATAAAGACGACATCATCAGCACCAGTACCATTGTGTTTACCACTCCGCTTGCAGTTTCAAACATTGCCACCAATTCCCTTACATTCGGATGGAATACGAATATAGCCGGAACCACTGAACTTTATTATGGTCTCACTCCGCAGCTGGAACTGGGTCATATGAGCAATGCAGGCACAGGAACAACCCATACAATCAACGTTACCGGGCTCAATCCTGCCGATCTTGTTTACGTACAGGCATTCTCCGTGGCAGCCTCCGATACGGGCTTCTCCGGGCTGAAACCATTCATCACCCGTTCAACTTCTACCGGAAACATCAAAACCTATTTTACCCGTCCGGTCGACACGACCGTGGCAAACGGCCCCAAAGCCATCCAGATCTACCGTGCTGTGGATGACACCTGCATTGCTTACATCAACAGGGCAAAATACAGCATTGACATTGCCATGTACAACTTCAACCTTGAGGGGATCAGCAATATTGCAAGTGCGCTTAATGCGGCTTATGCACGGGGTGTAGTCGTCAGACTTGTGGTTTGCGGAAGTACTAATAACTCAGCAGTACCTTCGCTGGTCGCAGGAATCGGGAAGATTGCCCGACCCGTGACCGTGGGAATCATGCATAATAAATTCATGGTGATCGATGGGCATTCAGCCAACCAGAACGATCCCATTGTATGGACAGGTTCCTGCAACTGGACAGATCAGAATGTGAACACCGATGCCAACAATGTTCTCTTTATCCAGGACGCCAGTCTTGCGAAAGTTTACACACTGGAGTTTAACGAAATGTTTGGTTCAACTACCGCTGTGCCAAATCCTGCCAATGCCAAATTCGGCCCGGCAAAATCAGACAACACTCCGCACGAACTGGTCGTTGGCGGCAACCGCGTTGAAGTCTATTTCAGTCCGAGTGATGGTGTTAACCAGCAGATTGTTAACCATATTGCAACTGCCAACACCGACCTTGAGATCGCAACCATGCTGATAACCCGTGCGGTTATCAGTGATGCCATCATCGCACGTAAAAATGCAGGGGTTACCTCCAAAGTGATCATTACAAGCATTGCAACTTCTGATGCAAACGTTGTTGCGAATCTTGGGGCGTCACTTGGGAATTATTTCAGGGTGTACAACGAGCAGGGATTGCTTCACAGCAAAGTCATGATCATTGACCAGTCAAATGCAAACTCAGATCCCATGGTGTGGACCGGTTCCCATAACTGGAGCGATGCGGCCAATGTGAGCAACGATGAAAATTCCATCGTGATTCACCAGGCAGCCATATGCAATCTCTATTACCAGGAGTTTAAGAAAAGATTCGACCTGGCATTGCCTTTCGTGAATCATCCTGTGCTTGACCTTGGCAACGATACAACCGTTATCGCCGGTGATACCGTGACCCTCAACGCAAAACTTTTTGACTCCTATGTCTGGTCGACCGGCGCCCTCACCCAGACCGCACAGATCGATTCCTCCGGGGTCGGGTACGGTACAAAAAAGGTCTGGTGCCGTGTAAGCAATCAATACGGAACCCAGTCTGATACGGTACTGATAACCTTCAAACACGGTGTTGGGATCGGGGAGAAGAATTCTCAGATTTCCAGGTTCAGCCTCTATCCGAACCCTGCCACCGGAAGTTTCGCCATTGGCTTTTCAGCAAAAGGGATAACGCCTGTTTTCATTGAGTTGATGGCTTTCGACGGACGGGTTGTATGGCAGTCGCAAACAAACACCCAGGCCGGTAAAAATTCAATCAGGGTTCCTGATCTTCACATTGCATCAGGGATCTACCTTGTTCGTCTGAAAACAGGTGAAGGATCGCTAAGCCAGAAAATCGTTGTTAAATAAACAGAAATCGGGGCAGGGTGCAATACCTTGCCCCAATTTTCGTTAATTCAGAAAGCAACTATTTACCCTAAAACTTTTCGTTTGTGTCAGATTGCCTGGTAATCATCCCTACCTATAATGAAAAAGATAATATTGAGCGCATCCTGCGAAAGGTCTTTTCATTGCCCAAAGAGCTGGATGTTCTCATTGTGGAGGATAACTCGCCCGATGGAACCGCTGCAATCGTAAAAACACTCATGAAGGAGTTTCCCGAACGGCTTTTTATCGAAGAGCGGAAAGGGAAACTGGGGCTGGGAACAGCTTACATCCATGGATTTAAATGGGCGTTGAAACGCAGCTATAATTTTATCTTCGAGATGGATGCTGATTTTTCGCACAACCCGGATGATCTCCTCAGGCTTTATGACGCCGCAAAAAACCAGGGAGGCGATGTGGTCATCGGCTCCCGTTACATTACCGGGGTGAATGTGGTCAACTGGCCCATGGGCAGGGTATTGATGTCTTACGTAGCTTCAATCTACGTGCGCTTTATCACCCGCATGAAGGTGATGGACACCACCGCCGGTTTCAAATGCTACACCCGCAAAGTACTCGAGATAATTGATCTCGACCGGGTTCGGTTTACCGGTTATGCTTTCCAGATCGAAATGAAATATACAGCCTGGAAACTCGGCTTCAACATCGTGGAAGTACCCATCATCTTTACCGACCGTACCATGGGGGAGTCGAAGATGAGCAAGGGGATCTTCCGGGAAGCCGTGCTGGGTGTAATCAGCCTTCGCTGGAGAAGCATGTTGAAAAGATACAAGCCCCGCCAGAACTAAACAACATTCTTTCGGTTCATTTTACCTTGCTGAAGGCATCAGCCATGTGTTTCGGAAATGATGAACTCATAT
>CAIKNA010000392.1 GCA_903828645.1 uncultured Bacteroidales bacterium | reverse complement strand
TCGTCACTTTGATGAAGTAGAGTCCCTCAGCCATGCCCGGGAACCTGATCTCCTGTGTCTTCCCTCCGTTAACCTCACACACAAGTACCTTTTCGCCGCGCATTCCGTAAATCTCCATCGTTCCCTTTTTATATTCCTGCCCGCCTTTCTGTTCCAGGATAAAATTACCGTTTGTCGGGTTTGGATAAATTTTGAATGATGAAGTAGCTTCAATGAAAGGTGTCTCATCCTCCGATGCAATAACCGCGGGCATTGAAGGAGTGTAACAATAAGGTCCGCCGGGTGCAATATACCCGTGCAGGTACCCCCCGCTATTCACCAGGGTGCCAGGTTCGTAAAGGATTTTCAGACCCGCGATCATCGTGGCGCTCCCGCCGTTTTGTACGGTAAAGGTGGTCCCGGTCCCTGCAATGGTGAGGGTTTGGGTGGCATTGTAGCAGTTACTCTGTCCGTTGGGAATGGTCACGTTCTGAACGGTCCTGGACGAAGGAACTCCCGACGGAACAATGGCAAGTCCCCAGGGCTGAACGAGCGCTGATCCTGTCACGATTGTCTGGACTCCGCTGTTGACGTCAATATCCAGTATTTTTCGTGTACTGTTGTTGTTCACAACATACAGTTTGTTCTGTCGGAAATCAAGGCCTGCCGGAACAGCCAGGCTGCCCCCGGTTGAAAGAACCGACAACGTACCTGTTGCAAGTGTTACCTTGTAAACGTTATCTGAACTGCCTGCAAAACTACCCGCATCGCACACCACGATGGTGTTCTGGTCAATGATGGCAAGGTCGAGGGGCACTTTGATCGTTGCGTTGGTACTCACCACCGTTTGGACGCCGGCTGGCGTTATCCTGAGGATTTTGCTGGCTCCGCCGGTGATCATTCCTGCATCGGTCACAATCAGGTCGCCGTTATTCAGATAGGCCACGCCTGTTGCGTATTGCAGCGATCCTCCTGAAAACAGTGTTGTTATGGTTCCTGTTACCGTATCGACTTTCACGATGGCCGCACCATCGGCCATGATGATTTTCCCGGCATTGTCGATCAGCATTCCGGGAGCGCCTCCGATGGGACCTCCGCCCGAGAAACCTCCCCGTGCCGCCACCAGCGACTGGTTCCCGGTAACCGGGTTGGCCTTTACCAATCCCGTTACCTGGTCAAAAATAAAGATACTTGTACCGGGCTTATAGGCCAGGTTGATCCCCTGCGACAATCCCTGGTTTTTGGTAATGATCGTATCATGATGGGTGACCGGATCAAACAGGCGGACAATATTCTGATCGACCACAAGGATGTCTCCGGGATCGAGCCTGGGCACAATGCTCATAAACACGGTATCTTCAACCGACTGGTTTCCCTGCGGATCCAGTGCCTTAAAGGTAAAATAGTCCCCGCCAAAAGTGGATGTATTCGGTGTATAGATAAAACTCCCTGATGATGCAACGGTGGCGGTACCTTTGGAGGGTGATTTGATTTTCAGGAACGTCAGCGGAAAGCCGCCTTCCGGATCAGTTGCAGTTAAAACCCCTGTTGCTGTGATGTCTTCAATGGTTGTCCTGGTCACATTGGCAGTTATAGGTGGCATGTTTACCTGGTTTAGCGTAATGGTGGATACATTGCTGAACAATGCGCCGTCAAATGCCCTGAACGTAAACGAGTCAGTTATGGGCGACCCGAAGGTTGGTGTATAGGTAAACTGGCCCGTTGCCGTATTGAATCCGGAAATGGTTCCCTTTGTTGGATTCGTGACGATGCTGAATGTAAACGCCGTATTGTCGGGATCTCTTGCCACCAGTGTTCTGGTGATGGGTGAGGCATACGACAGCGTGAACAGGGAATCACGTGTAACAGGCGGATCGTTCACCGGTGTAATGGTTATCGGAAACGTAAAATTGGTAAATACCCCGTCGCGTGCCAGGACCCCGTTCCCGTCTTTCAGGCTGAACTGGAACTCGTCGTGGGTCGTTTCCGAGCCATTATGTGTGAAAGTCAACAGGTTGTTCTGCATATCCTGGAGCGTGAACGTGCTTGAGATGGTAAGGGGCACACCGTTCAGTTTGATAACCCCCGTACCGAAAGCAAGCGGGTTGGCCCCCGGTGTGTTAAAGTTGAACACGATGCGCTCAGGATGGGCGGGAAGATCTTCGACATCGGTGGCATTGAGGTTCACCGGGGCGCTGATCGTGGCCGTTGCCCCCTCGTTCAAGGTCAGGCCCGTGTTTACTGTCAGGACGGGACGGAGGTCCTTCCAGTAAAACCCGCTGCTCAGCGAAACAAATGCACACGAACTTGCACAGGTTTTATTTAGAAAATTGTCATAGAAATCAAGGTAAGGGGTGAAGGTGACGTTGTCGGTTGAGGCAGAGATCAGGTAATTGGCCAAGAGAACATCGGAGAGGCTGCTGAAATTAATCAGTCCCCCAATTTCTTCCGACAACCCCAGGGTTGCCGGGGCGGTAAGCGGATAGACCGTAGCCCCCGTCTTGGTGGTCTTCAGTGTGCATTTCAAATAAACTGAAACATTCCCGGAGGGTGTGCCTATGAATGAATTGCCTCTCCATACCGCCACCCCGCCGGGCAGGTTGCTCTCACCCGGGGAAAATGTGAAGTTTTCACCTGAGGTAAATGACGATCCGTCAAGTGAACACTGCATTTGCAGGTCTCCTGTTGAGGTAATTCCCGGACCCCAATATGTGGCTGTTTTCGTTGAGAGTACGATGGAAGAAAAGGCAAGGGAATCCCCTCCAACCCGTCCAATGTTCCCCGACGAAGTAAACACATAGCTGTAAGACCCCGGAGGCGGGAATTGAGGCCCGAAGAAAAGTCTGCCAGCCCCTTTGATGTTGATGATGAAAGGGTTGGTGCCTCCATTGTTGGCGATACTCAGCACAGCCGAATGGGGCAGCGAATCCGTGGGATTATACGTTACGGTGAAAGTGGTGCTCGCAAGAGGAGCAAGCGAAGTTACGGCAGGCTGAACGATCGTGAACATGGCTGCACCCGGACCCGACTTTGCCACGGCCGGGCTGCCGGAAAGAAGAAGCGGCGTCGGTGCCGTGGATGAATTCTGGATAGTAAAGGTCAGCACTGCCGGTCCTGCGGCTGCTGCCGGAAAACTGATCGAACCACTGCTGGCGACCGGCTTGCTCCATCCGGTTGCAACGCTTGACCGTGAAACGTTGATAATTTGGGCCTCCATCGAAAACCATGCCGCAAAAGCAAGAATCGTCAAACATATCCTGAGTGGTACAGTTCCCGACAAAGGAATGAAAGAGGTTCGGTTGAAATAATAGCTTATAGACTTTATATTCATATGGTTGTTTTTTAAGTGGTTGACAAAAATGAGTAATCTTATTTATATTAAGATTAAACAAAAGTAGGAAAAAAATAACAAAATCAACTTAATTGACATAATAGGTGGTTAATAGGCTCAGGACCGGCGGGCATGAAGGCGATGGCCTTCAGGCTGCCGACAGGGCACTGAAAGAGGAATTTGGATTGACTCCGGAGGAGTGTAATTCGCTATCTCCGGGAAAATTGCCGGACATGATTCAACCCGGCAGGCGGTTCTGTGACGAGAACCTTGAGCACCTTGCAGAGTATTTTTTATTTTTGCCGAAGAACGGGGAGGCAGTGATTTTAACCTTGTTCTGATTTTTTTCTATTTAATCTTGAAAATCCGAAAAAATATTGTATATTTGTGCTGAATAAAACATATCATCGCCCGGTATCGCAAAAAACTATCCT
>CAIKNA010000391.1 GCA_903828645.1 uncultured Bacteroidales bacterium | reverse complement strand
TAACAAACTCTGCCGGGATGAAGGTAATGGGCGCCGACTCGGTTTTCATGCCTTCAGGGGCCACCCCTTGTTTGCCGGGCTGAACGGCGGTGCCTATATTTGCAGGCCATTGAGGGATACGACCGCTATGATTACCGGATTTTTCGGAAATCGTTTACCACAACAGGGGAATGTGGTGGCCGTAGACTGGGATTATATTTTTCTGCGAGAAGATTCGAAACTGGTTCTTGATTATACCCCGGGTAAGGGAAAAGTACTTGCAGTGGGCGGCTATATGAATTTCTCCATTCCAAACAACATTGCGGCGCATCTTTCACTATTCACACAAAATTGTATTCAGTACCTTCTGGGGCCTGGCAGCGGACAGCCTGCTTTTTACTGGAATTACTCGCAAAATACAGTGACTGCCTGCTCTCCCCGCGCTCAGACCGATCAGCTTCTTGTGGCTGTTCCCCCCTCTGTAAAATGGGATATAAAGCCGGATAGCCTGACGCTGAAACGAAGCCCAGCAACTGAAAATTTCTGGGATTTAGCCGGAGAGCGGTTTTTGACAATGGGCACTGAAAAAGGCGGCATTGAGGAGGTTTGGGCCTATCCTTTCATGGCTTTTCGTGATTATGAGGCAGGTATCAGGTTTGACAAGGAAGACACCATCTACTGGCTTGGCAATGAACACCCGGAGATCGAAGTTCACCCTGCATTTTTCGCACGACAATATAAAATCTCAGGTGCCAGCCTTAAAGAGATTATCGTGAACGATCCGACTGAACCCAACGGGGTAATTCATTATGAATACCAGGGAGATTCCCCTGCCGGGCTGATCATCCGGTTCAAATCAAACCTGCGGTGGATGTGGCCATATTCCGAGCGGGTTACAGGTTCGATTTGCCATGACTGGGACAATGACCTCGATGCCATTGCCATACAGGATCAATCGGGCGACCTGAATGTGATGATCGGTGGAACGAAAAAACCATATCAGCATCTTTCGGGACAATTTGATGGATTTACCTTTCTCAAAAAGGAGAACTCATTTCAGGGCATCCCAACCGGGAAAATCCAGTCAGCCGGGTTATTTTGCTATAAACTCAACGCGATTGACAACCTGGATGTGGTTTTCAGCGCTTCTGGCGAAGGTTATGGCAGTACCCATTCACAATTCAATAAGACACTCCACGAACCTGGCCAGGTTTACGGCAATGCCCTGCATCATGCAGCTGATTTACTTGCCAACAGCCTGATGGTCGAAACACCTGACCGGAATTTCAACAAAGGTTTCCGCTGGGCTTTGCTGGCGACCGACCGGTTTTTCGTCAATACTCCCGGGATGGGGAAAGCAATGATAGCGGGCTATTCAACAACCAGACATGGCTGGGATGGTGGCCACCAGGTGAATGGCAGACCCGGTTATGGCTGGTATTTCGGACGCGATGCCGAATGGAGCAGTTTTGCCTTGCTCGATTATGGCGATTTCGCTAAAGTGAAGTCTCAGCTTGAGTTCTTTAGCAAATACCAGGACCTGAACGGAAAGATCTTTCATGAAGCCAGCACCTCAGGGGTTATTCATTACGATGCGGCAGATGCCACTCCCCTGTATATTGTCCTGGCCGGCAAATATTTTCGCCACACCAACGATACGGCATTTCTGCGGAAAATATGGCCCGGTGTGAAACACGCAATCAATTTCTGCTTCTCGACAGACACCGACCAGGATCACCTGATC
>CAIKNA010000390.1 GCA_903828645.1 uncultured Bacteroidales bacterium | reverse complement strand
ATTGATAGTTTCACCAACCGTCACTATTCCTCAACTCATTGCAGGAAACATGACCCTTGGCACTCCTGGAAAAGTATTCTGGACCGGTATTAATATGTGTGACAAACGTCCGCTCAACGATGCTATTGTTGCAGCCAATGTCCTGAATGCAGCTACTCCTGCCGGGACTACCACCGGAACAGTGCCTGCTGCTGCCAAAACCACCTACACAACAGCGATTGCAGCTGCTGTAACTACCAGGGATGCTGCAACTACCACAATAGACCGACAGGTTACGGAGGCTATCACAAAACTCAGCGATGCCACCAATACCTTCAAGGCGGCTATCCTGAAATAAATTATCTACGCCCCTGCCGGCTTGAAAACCAGCAGGGGCATTTTTTTAATTAAACGCTAATTTACAACAGGATAGTGTTGGAATTCCAATTCCTTAAAATCAACTTCTGATGAACTCTAGGATAATTATTGCGGTGTGTTTTTCGGTGCTTTATCTTTCGGCATCCGGGAAAAGCACCAAGGTAAATGATATAGCCGGTTTTAACAAGGAGGTTATTAATCTGATGCCAGGCGACTCCATAGTTTTAGCCAACGGAATATGGAAAGATGCACAAATTGTTTTTAGGGGGAAAGGAGAAAAAGATCGGTACATCAGCCTGGTTGCTGAAACACCGGGCGAGGTAACCCTTGAGGGTTCCTCATCGCTTCAGTTTTCAGGCGAATGGCTCTGGGTCTCAGGATTGGTTTTCATCAATGGCAGTACTCCAAAAAAAACGGTGGTGGATTTTAAGACCGGATCCCAAGAATATGCTTACTACTCAGTATTATCCAATTGTGTCATAGACAAATACAACCAATCAGCCAAGACCGCGGCAGATCATTGGGTTGAGATATGGGGAAAATTTAACCGTGTGGAGCATTGCTATTTCGGAGGGAAAACCAATGAAGGCACTACCCTTGTGATCTGGCCCAACGATTCAAACAGTATCAACAACAACCATCTGATTCAGCACAACTTTTTCGGAGTACGCCCATTGCTAGGCGTGAACGGAGGTGAGACCATCCGGATCGGTACCAGCGATGTCTGCACCAACGTTTCAGCTTCTGTTGTCAGAAGCAACTATTTCGAGCACTGCAATGGAGAAGTTGAGATTATCTCAAACAAATCGTGCGACAATCAATATCTCGACAACACCTTTTTCGAGTGCGAAGGCACCTTGACCCTCAGACACGGCAATCGTGCCATCGTATCCGGAAACTGGTTTATTGGCAATAACAGGAAGCATACGGGAGGAGTCCGGATCATCAATGAAGGGCACAAGATTTACAATAATTTCTTTTACCAATTACGGGGTGAAGGGTTCTTTTCCGCTCTCTCCATCATGAATGGCATTCCGAATACACCTGCCAACGGTTATGCAGCCGTCAAAAACGTAATTGTTGCCAACAACACATTTTTCGATTGCAGCTTGCCATGGAACTTCTGTGCAGGAGCCAATGATCGGAACCGTATTGTTAAACCCGAAAGTACCCTACTGATCAATAATTTAGTTTATTGCACCGGAGAAGAGAAATTATTTGTCAATTCAGACAAAATGGATGGTATCCAAATGGAGAACAACCTTTTGATTGGTAAAAATGGTTTTTGCACTGATCTTGGTTCCATCAGGGGAACAGTTCAAAAAGCAAAATTCAGGGATTTCGAGATTATCCTGGCTAAGAATGAAGGGAAGCAACTTACTTACATAACTACCGATATCCTAAAAAATGAGGAAAAAAAAGCGATTGCCGGGGCTTTTCAACAGGCAAGGGAAGCCGCTAATTTTGAATTTGCGTCTGAAAAAAATTGCGGACCATCCTGGTACAAACCAAAAGAATAGAATAATAGCAGGAATGGCAATTGTTATTGAAATATACTGTTTCAATGTCTGATTCTAAAGCATTTCTTATGAAAACTGAAAGTTTGGAACAATAATGAACTGCTTCTTCAAATAATTGAAGTATTATTTACAATCAGTTTCTTCCAGTATTAATAATTTTCCATCACAAACTATAAAAAATCTCATTGCATGAAGTACACTCATTTATTGCCCCGGACAGCCATAGGAATGGCAATGATAGGTTTAGTTTCGTTTCCATCAGTTGCCGGAAATCCAAAGGATAAACCTGCAAAACCTAATATTTTGTTTATCGCCGTCGACGACCTGAAACCGAATACCGGTGCCTATGGCGATCGCCTCGCCAAAACCCCTGGAATGGACCGGTTGGCCAATGAAGGGATCGTTTTTCAACGAAGCTATTGCCAGCAGGCGATCTGTGCAGCTACAAGGGCAAGTATCATGACAGGGATGCGTCCCGACAGAACACGGATTTGGGATTTAATCACTGATTTCAGGCAGGTTAACCCAAATGTGGTTACCATGCCTCAATATTTCAAATCGATGGGGTATGAAACCGCCGCCATGGGAAAAATCTACCACATGGGCAGTGCCGGTCCGGGACATGATGCACCCTCCTGGAGCATCCCCTACCGGGATCCCAAATGCAAAACATACGTATTGTCTGACGCGATCAACGAAAGAGGCAAAGGAAAGGCGACAGAATGTGCAGACGTTCCTGACAACACCTACCATGATGGTAAAATGACGGGTATGGCCATTCAGTTGATGGATAGCCTGAGTAAAGGCAGCAAGCCCTTCTTCCTGGCAGTTGGTTTTCTCAAACCCCATCTTCCATTTGTCTCACCGAAGAAATACTGGGATCTTTACAACAGAAATGATTTTCAGGTAGCTCCTTTCCAGAAAAAAGCAGCCAACAGTCCGGATATTGCCTACCACGTTTCGGGTGAGCTGAAAAGTTATACTGACATCCCACAATTTGACAGTTATTCAGAAAAAGAACTGGATCATTTGCCTGTAGACAAGCAAAAAGAACTGTTGCATGGTTATTATGCAGCCATGTCATATACTGATGCCCAGATTATGCAGTTGCTCAAGGAACTCGATCGTCTCAAAATCCGCGAAAATACGATCATCGTTTTATGGGGCGATCACGGCTGGCATCTCGGTGATCATGGTTTATGGAACAAGCACACCGATTTTGAAAATGCTACCCACACCCTGTTGATTATGAGTGTTCCTGGGACAAAACCAGGTATCAGGCCTGTTACATTGTGTGAATTCACTGATGTATACCCCACTCTTTGCGAACTCATGAATATTCCGGCACCTAAATATCTTGATGGAATCAGTTTGGTTCCTGCCATTAAAAATCCGGAAGTCCAGTTGCGTGATTATGCCTTCAGCCAGTACCCACGCGAAGGGGCTAAGGTTATGGGATATACCATTCGCACTGCCCGTTTCCGCTATACCGAATGGATGAAAGACGGCTATAGGACGGACATCCCCTATAACAAAAAATATGTCATGGCCCGCGAAATGTATGATTACGAGAAAGATCCGCTGGAAAAAGTCAGCGTAATCGACAAACCTGAATATGCCCAGGATCAAAAGAAACTGGAAAGTTCCTTTCTGGAAAGCATGCAGCGTGAATACAAGAGCTCTGTCGAATATGGCAAATTAGCCGATTTCAAAGCGCCAATCCCGGTAGGTTCAGATACCAAAAAAGGGAAAAAAGGGAAACCAAAAGGAGAGGATTGATCGGAGGAATTTTTCTTTTAT
>CAIKNA010000389.1 GCA_903828645.1 uncultured Bacteroidales bacterium | reverse complement strand
GTACCATAGGTTACTGTTTTCGCGACTGGCGCTACGACTCCTGCTACGTGGTTAATGGTGAAGGAAGACCCACATGTAACCGCGCATGAAGAAGTTGCCTGGTTCATGGTCAACGCTGTTGAATTCCCGCAAGAGTTATAAGCCCAGGCATAGCGCGTGTAAGCAGCGTTGCATGTCAGCCCTGTTTCTGTTTTAGTAATAACTGTGCCCATGTCAGTTGCAGAAGCATAATCATTCACCGTATTCCATTTGTACCCGGTGGCTCCGCTTACTGTGTTCCAGTTCCAGACAATTTGTGCCGGAGAAGAAACATGGGGTCCGGAGGTTGGTGCGGTTGGAGCACTCCAGCATGTATCTCTTATACAGCGAATGGAAAATCCGAAAGCCTTGCTGTTTCCACCGGTGGCGCTGGTATTACTGCTGATGAACAGGAACGATCCATTCGTGGCACTGCTCTGCGCGCTGCTCCAGTAGCTACCATACCCGCCCCGGTAGGACAAAGATCCATCAGCATTGCTCAGGTAACCGGCAGCATGGATTTTGAGGGCAGAACTCCAGGATCCGTTATAGCTGGTCCAGTTTCCGCTTGCATCCACATTGGTCCATTCGGTAAGAGTGGGAATACGCCAGCCGGTGCCAAGTTCAGTTGAACAGGGATCGTTGCCTATGGTCCAGTCAGAACTTTCACTGATGCTGTTGAACCATGATGTACCGGGCGTCCGGGTTGTTCCGTCGTGCTTGAATCCCTGCTTGCGGTTAAACTGCCAGTACCAGCCTGCCGATGCTTCAGTGGCATCGGTTGCGGCTGTGGCCTGCTGACTTGCTCCAAGGTTACGGGTGATCCAGCATTTGGCAGTTTCCCCCGGTATATTTTTGACTGTGCCGTAGATGACTGTTTTCGCGACCGGCGCCACGGCTCCTGCCACATGGCTTACCGTGATGGAAGTGCCGCACGCGACCGGAAAATTTCCCCATGTGGGTACACCATAATTGAACGTCAGTACCTGCCCGTCTGAACCTACCGGGATGATGATCCATTTGGCGCCATCCCAGTATCGCATATCCCCGACATTGGCGCCCGGGGTGGGAGAAACAGGGATCCATTTTGACCCGCTCCAGTAATAGTACCCTGGAACAACATTGTTTGGCGTGACCCCTGCCACAGCGGTATTATAAACAAGCAGCCCGGTGGCAGGCGACGTAACCGGCGCAGCAGAATTGACGGCAGTAAGCGCAACCCGTGGCAGAAGGAATCCCTTGTCGGAGAAGCTTATATCCAACCCGGCAGATGCCTCAGGCTGGGTATTCGAGGCATTGATTCCCACCTGGGCAATCAAGGCTTGACTGAAAAGAAGAAGTAAAATGAGAAACAGGAATATTTTTTTCATCACCCGAGGATTTTGGAAATGGAATAATGACATTTGGTGGCGTATCATCCAAATAAATCAATAGTCTCTGATACAACGAACGGAGAAGCCGTACCCCTTGAGGTAGTTGCTCATGCGGCTGTACCAACTGTAGATGTCCAGGTTCCAGCCGCCATCGGTGCTGCCCTGCGTGCTGCTCCAGTAGATGCCGCTTGAGCCGCGAGCATTCAGCGAACCATCGTAGGAGCTAAGTTCCCCGGCAACGTGTATTTTTAAGGAAGAGTTCCATGGGCCATTCCAGTTGGTCCAGCTTCCACTTGCATCTACGTTAGTCCATTCTGTGTTGGTTGGAATGTGCCAGCCGGCACCTAACTCGATGTTGCACGGATCATTGGCGGTGATCCAGTCTGAACTTTCATTGATCCACGAAATCCATCCATTGTTGGGTGTTCGGGTTGTTCCATCATGTTTGTATCCCTGTTTGCGATTAAACTGCCAGTACCAGCCTGCCGATGGTTCGGTAGCATCATCAACAGAAGTAGCCTGGTGGTCGGCGCCTAGGTTGCTGGTGATCCAGCATTTGGTTGTTTCCCCGGGAATATTATTGACCGTGCCATAAATAACAGTTTTATTAACCGGCGCTACTGCTCCTGCCACATGGCTTATCGTGATGGAAGTACCGCAGGGAAAGGAGGGCTGTCTCCAAGTGGGAAAGCCGTTAAATGTCATAACCTGCCCGTTTGAACCTGCGGGAAGTACGACCCATTGCGAACCGTTCCAGTACTGCATATCTCCCATATTTGTTCCCGGCGGATCTGCAATAGGAAACCACTTTGTCCCGTTCCAGCAGTAATACCCAGGGGCTACATTGTTTGGAGATGCGCCGGCAACAGCGGTGTTATAAACAAGCAGACCCACCGCCGGAGCAGTAACCGGCATAGCAGAAATGATGGACGTAAGCGAAACCCGGGGAGGAAGAAAACCCTTGTTGGTAAAACTCACATCCAGCCCGGCAGAAGGATCAGGCGGTGCGCTGGTGGTATTGATGCCAACCTGGGCATGCATGGCGCTGCCAATAAGCAAAAGGATAGCAATTGCAAGAGATGATTTTTTCATGCTTCTCTGTTTTGGAAAGAATACTGATAGGAAATATGAAACAGTGAATATGAGACAGAAATCCTATGGTAACTATATAAATGTGGCTTCAAATTTAAGGAAAAGACTGTTAATTCCCTAACAACTGTGGGTGGTTTTTGTAATTCCATCCGTAACAGTAATGTTTCGTGTATGTTAAGTCGAAAGCCAAAAGTCGAAAACCGAATAGCAAGCAGGCGACCTGATTTGCCATTTTACTCCTTACCAGTTTGCCGGTTGACTTTTTTGCATTTTAGCATTTGCCAGTTTTACCAGGTTAAAAACAGGCTTTTTTTACCGCAAAGACGCAAAGAATGAATTTT
>CAIKNA010000388.1 GCA_903828645.1 uncultured Bacteroidales bacterium | reverse complement strand
TTCACTCATCGGGCCGGTATGGCCTGCAGGCATGGAGATCGTGAAGAACTTCTCCATCCTGATCGATACTGCGTGGGTTCCCGAAAACACCCATCTCAACCTGGTGGTTTATCATCATGCGGATTCGATCTATAAGTCGGAGGTCCTGCAGGCGGTTTGCCAGTCGGTGAGCGGGGAAGTTGGAATTCCGGATACAAAAACAAAACCGGAACTCTCCGGGATCCGGAAGATCTATCCAAATCCTGCAAATGAATGGATAAGCGTCCATTTCACGGTTGCTTCCACAGGTACTTGCAGGCTGGAGATCTTGTCTGTCACCGGACAGCCGCTGGCCCTGCTGATGGAGGGGTCAACCGGCCCCGGAATTTACAATGTTGAGCATTCCGTTTCGGATATACCGGCCGGAACCTACCTGCTCAGGCTGGAGGCACCTGAAGGATCCTCCTTCCGCAAGCTGGTTGTCATAAAGTAGCCGTTTAACCGCGCCTGCACAGCATAAACAAAGAAACCAACCCCTATGAAAAAATTATCAAGCGCTCTTTTTCCCCTGGCATTAATGGCCGGGATATTGTTGCTTGCCAACAGTTGCAGGAAGGACCATGATGAAGATTCTCCGCAAAGCAATATTTTCACGCAGAAGCTTCAAACGCTTGTGAACACCTCCCTGGCAGATTATAAGGTAAAATACCCCGACTTCCCCGGCGGGATTGCCCTGGAAGTTATTTCAAAACAGGGTACATACTTCGTCTCGGCGGGGATGGGAACCGTAACCAACCAGGTCCGGTTCAGGGCGGCCAGCAATACAAAAACCCTTACTGCAACGGCAATTTTACTGCTATACCAGCAAGGGAAACTGGATATAAACAGAAAACTGACTGACACCATTCCCGGTACCCAAGAACCCTATCTGCCGAATACCGCGGAATATAATATCCCTTATAAAAGTTCGATTACGATCCTCGATGTGCTCCGCCACCGTGCCGGGATCTTTGATGTCTCCAACGACAACATTCCCGATACGGTCTCCGTGCCGGTTCCGTACAAAGGACAGAACTATATCGACTTTATGCTCGCACAGGACCTGACGCATACATTTACGTTCGACGAGCTCGTTGGCGCAGTCTCTACTTGCAGGTTGTTTTATTTCCCGCCAAATACCGCGTATCATTATTCCAATACCGGCTATTCCATCCTTGGCAAGATCATTGAAAGGGTGTCCCAAACAACTTACCAGCAGTATCTCGTGGAGAATGTGATAACGCCCATGGGCATGAACCACTCTACAATGCCTGTCAGCGGAACAGATCAGACGATTCCTGCACCGTTTGCGTCGGGATATATACTTCTTACCGATACCTTGATTAATGTTACCCTTTCCAATATATCAGCCAATGTGGCAGAAGGAACGCTGATCACAACACCCGACGACCTTGGTCATTTTCTGCGGAAACTGATCACTGGCAATGGTGTTCTCAATCCGCACATCGTAAATACGGTAATGCTGGACTGCCTGTCGACCAGCTCGGCCAATGCCGGCAGCTATGGATGTGGCATCGGTTATACCAATAATCTCGGATATGGGCACACAGGCGCCCATGCAGGATATCTTTCGGAGATGGCGCATGACCCTGCTTCTGGTTTTACCGTGGTCGTTTTCACCAATTGCTGGAATGAAAAGACCCAGATGACGAGTTTATACGATGAAATGACTTCGCTCCTTGAAAACAACTGTTATGAAGCAAAGCAACTTTTCACCGGGAAATAGCAGACAAATGTATACACTCACCGCAATCAATTGTCCCGGATGCACCGGACAGTGAAGCCATACGCCATGTTGTTGGTTAACGTCTGGCTTGCCCCACTGTTGAAATTCAGATCCCACGCAATTCCGGATGACGAAGAAATACTGCTCCAGTAGTTGCCTTGTGAGCCCCGGTTGATAAGAGCACCATTGGGGAAGTCCAGGAATCCGGCCCCGTGAAGTTTTAATCCGGAGTTCCACGGTCCGTTCCAGTTCGTCCAGTTTCCGCCGGATGAACCATCCACATTGGTCCATTCCGTCTTGGTCGGGAGCCGCCAGCCGGTACCCAGCTCTATCACACAGGGATCGTTGGCTGTAGTCCAGTTGGATGTTTCGCTGATGCTGGTGATTGTCCAAGCCGGTGTCAGGGTGGTTCCGTCCTGCTTGAAGCCCTGAATACGATTAAACTGCCAGTACCAGC
>CAIKNA010000387.1 GCA_903828645.1 uncultured Bacteroidales bacterium | reverse complement strand
GCATTGTTCCCAGGAACAACGTGCCATGATGGAAACGCAGGTGACCAAACCGGTCCCGGTTCCCGCGGTTGGCTGGAAGTACATCAGCATCAATGGCCGATTTTCGCAGCTTCGTGCATTCATCAAAGATCATCCCGTCATAGGAACCTGATCGTGCCATCTCCGGACGGTCAAAGGAATTGAACTCAACGACAAAGCCATTATAGAAATGTATGCAGTTGGTATAGTCCAATGGAGGTGCATACGGCTCCTGCCATTCGAACTTCTTTGGGGCTTTATGGCCCACAAAGTAATGAATGCCACGGTATAATCCACGGCGTTCAAAGTGGTCAATGATCGGGGGCAGGGATTTTGTGCGAATGTGGAAATAGGTCAGGCCATTGAGGGAGATTTTTCCCCTGGGCATGGCCACAAAATATTTGATGATTTCTTCGGCAATGATCGTTGTCTTCCCCACTCCCCTGCCACCAATGAATACTTTATGAGGACTGTTGGAAAGCTGAATGGCTACTTGCGGATTGTTTAAAAAAGGGGCTGGCTTTACTTCAGTCTGTAACATCTTCATAGGTGGTATCATCGGCCAACAGAATATTCTTGTATTCAGCAATGGGTGAGCTGTCAATCAATGCCATCACCTTTTCGTTCAACTTCAGCAGCGCCTCCTGGGCTTTGGGATCGATCAGTTTGAAATACTCTGAGGTTAGAAAACTGTAGTTGATTGACAGCAACTGCACCGGGGGTTGAATCTTAGAAGGGTCGGGCAGTTCCATGTCCTCTTTGTCCAGATTATTTGCCTTTGTGATCATTCCAAGGAATTTTTCCAACGCTTTAAAGTCGTTCTTGACTTCGGCTTTACGCAAATACTCAATCGACCATTCTGTGACCATGTTTCTGAGGGCTTGACGATCCATTCCACGAACGGGACCGAAACACCGGGTGCAATTGTAGACATCACGGTAAGCCTGGGCTTCAGAGATATCATGCGTTTTCATAAGCATGGTAACAACCTCACGCGTAACACTCCGCTGGTTATTTAGCATGGAGTACGCTGCAGCCCAGCGACCACGGACTTTCTCATCATGCTCCGATAATTTTACATTATCCGAGAGGTAATATACCTTGATCCGCTCAAGTATCGTATCGGATGTGAGGCTCTTCATAAATCATTGGCTTTAGCATTTTCAATGAGTTTCATGGCGAAAGTTTGGGCCGGTGACGAACCATTTTGTGCCAGGTCAAATATTCCTTTGCGAATTTCAGCTTCACGCTTTAATCTTCCACGTTGGAATGCCCTGAAGGCAGGATTATCCTGCTCTTGCAGAACAGCGTACAATTGCACCGGGTCTACCTCCAGGATAACTGCAATTTCTTCTTTTGTAAACATCAGCGAAGCGTAGTTTTCAACTTCGGTGATGAAGGATTCATTTTGATCGATCAAGGGCGCTGGTATTTGAGAGTTCATTTAAAATCCAATCCCGGTGAAAGGCTGCCACTGTTTTATCGCAGCACAAAACACCGGCTTCAATTCGGGGGTTACGGGTATAATTTGCCGAACCAACCACACTGATCCCCCAATTATCGTTTTCTATGACCGTGACCTTGGCATGGCACTTGGCGGCTTTGATATCCGTGGTGATCTTTTGCAGGAACTGAAGCTCTGCCGGCTTACGGATTCCGTTTCGGTAATCAAAGATGCCTTTAAGCTCAAGAATCAGTCCATGTTCTATGAACTGATACAACTGACGAATGGCATACTCTGAGATCGCCCATGTAGTGAAATGGACCCTTGCCGGACCGGTTTGTTCCAGGAGAAAGAAAAGCAGGTCATGGGTTGACCAG
>CAIKNA010000386.1 GCA_903828645.1 uncultured Bacteroidales bacterium | reverse complement strand
GGTATTCTCCATTTCCCTGATCTTTAACTGGGCCTTCTCGTAACCGGTGTATATTTCCGGCTTATTCAGTTGATTATCCCTTTTCTGCCTGATCTGTTCAGCAATCTGAAGGGTTTCCTCATTATGTTTCTTATTAATCGGGTTCAGCCTGATTTTTTTTGGTTCACCCTTCTTTCCCACAAGAGGGATCAATCGCTTCTTGTCCTTGCCATTTTTATCAAGGTACATTTGTTCTTCAGTCTCATTTTCATTGAACAGGAACAGGTTCAGGAACTCCCTGCGGGTGGGTTTATCCGTTTCGGGATGGAGGATCGGGGGATAAAAATCGAGGTACAGACTTTGCCTGTTTTCTGATATATTCTTAAATCTTAGCTTTACCTTGGTAACCATATATATTATTATGTCAGTATATTATCAATCATTTTTTTCGGAACATAAGCGAACCAGCCTTTTTTTATTTTCGGAATATTATTTCGTTTTATCAGATTTTGTAAAGTTGTTTCGGATACTCCGTATTTGTCCTGGACTTCTTTAAGGGTGTAACAATCGTCAATTTCGTAGTGCAATGGTTCGGGGTTATTATCTGCCTGCTGTATGATGGGAGTGGGCTGTTCGAAAAGTTTATCCAAATCGCAGCGCCTGACAATAGTTTTTTTCTTTAAGATATTTACAGCTTGCAATTTCCCAGTATTAATAAGGTTATAAACGGTTTGTCTTGAAGATCCTATCAGTTTGGCCACATGTCGGACACTGAGGAATTCTTGAACCTTAAGTTCTTCAATTGGTTTTGTTTTAATCTGCAGAGTCTCTTTATTGCTTGTCTCTACCTTTGTAGCTCGTTGCCGTGCTTTATATGCACGTTTTGAGCAATTATCACCGCAATATTGAGTGACAGTAGTTCTGGCCGTAAATTCTTTTCCACAAAATTGACAAATCCGTTGTACCTTAATATTTGTGCTCATTTTGCATGTAAATGTATAATTGTGTTTAAAAGTGTCAAGTTAATTCTCCATTTAATGGTTGGAGGTACAAATATTCTCTGCTATTTTATTTGAGGTACAACAAAGGTACAAACATATACCGAACGGATCACTAACGGTACGCAAAAGATATTAACAATAATAATTAAAAAAGCCCATATTTACTGGGCTTTACGTTACTTATACAGTTTTGGTTATGTGTTCGTTTTGTGGCGGTTACTTTCCGATGCAGAACCTGCTGAAAACCGCCCCCAGAATCTCGTCGGTGGTAATTACCCCGGTGATCTCCCCTAGATGATACAAGGCCTTGTGGATATCAACGGTGAGCAGGTCGGGTGAAATACCCTCAACCAGGCCTTTGTGGACACACATGATCGAATCGTGGGCGCGTTGCAGTGCCTCGTAATGCCTGGAATTAGAAACGATGGTGGAGTCCGTCACCTTCTCTTTCCCAACGACTTCAACCAGATGTTCGGCGATCAGGTGGATGTTTTCCTTGCGCTTGCCAGAGACAAAGATGGTCTCATATTCAACGAATTCTTTAAATCCTTTAGGTAACTTCTTCAGTTTGTCTGTTTTATTGCCAATTAAAACAAGGTTTAAAGGTTTGTCGTCGCCGGGCCTTCTGAGTTCGGAAATTGCCTCGGTGACATCCTCAAACGATTGCTCGGTGACATCGAAGACGTACAAAATGATGCTTGCTTCGCCGATCTTTTCCCAGGTTCGCCCGATCCCGATGGCTTCGATAGGTTCTTGAGAGGCGCGCAGTCCGGCGGTATCAATGAACCTGAAACTGTACCCCCCGATCACGATGGTATCTTCAATCGCATCGCGGGTAGTGCCGGGAATTTCAGAGACAATGGCTTTCTCTTCATTCAGGATGGCATTCAGCAGTGTTGATTTCCCGACATTCGGTTTGCCGATAATGGCAACGGGGATTCCGTTCTTAATGACATTTCCAAAACTGAACGATTTGATCAGCTGGGAAAGTTCATTTTCCAGCTGGTCAAGAAGATTCTTCAGGTTGGCCCGGTCGGCAAAAATCATATGCTCCTCGCTGAAGTCCAGCTCAAGTTCGATCAGCGCGGTGAATTCAATCAAGGATTGCCGCAAGGCGCTGATCTTTTTTGAAAACCCGCCCCGCATCTGCTCGATGGCCAGGTGGTGGGAAGTGCCCGACTGGGAAGCGATAAGATCGGCAACAGCTTCTGCCTGTGAAAGATCAAATTTCTTATTCATAAATGCCCGGAAGGTAAATTCACCTGGTTTTGCCAGCCGTAATCCCTTGGTAAGCAGTAACTCCAGGATTTTTTGCTGGATATAAACCGACCCGTGGCAGGAAATTTCAATTACATCCTCGCCAGTATATGAATGAGGTGTCCTGAAACAACTGATCAGGACTTCGTCCACAATGGTCGATTCCATGCCAATCACTCCCAGGTGAATGGTATGCGATTTTACCGAATGGATGTCGAAATCTTTTTCAGCAGGCTTGAAAATTTCTCCTGTTGTTTTAAAAGCTGCCGGCCCCGAAAGCCTGATTACCGCTATGGCCCCCATCCCGGGAGCTGTCGACAGCGCGCAGATGGTGTCATTCAACTGAAATATGCCCATAGTCAACAGAATAAATTATGAACTTTTCTTCAAATATACGCTTTTGTAGATAAAATGTGATCACACTCTCCCTGATTCCCTTCAAAGACATCCATCCCCTTTGCATTTCTTCAAAACAAAAATTTTTCATATTTTCAAAAATACTATCTTTGAAACGCCAAAAACAACTACTTTAACAACCCTTACACACACTGTCATTTGTCACTTGTCATTTGTAAATCCAAAATCGTAAATCGCAAATCGTAAATCGTAAATTACTTATGAGCATCCTAGTAAACCAAGATTCCATCGTCATCGTCCAGGGCATCACCGGCCACGAAGGCTCGTTTCATACTAGTCAGATGATTGAGTATGGTACAAACATTGCCGGCGGGGTCACCCCCGGCAAAGGTGGCATGATGCATCTGGACAGGCCGGTTTTCAATACAGTAGCGGATGCCGTAAAAGCAACCGGGGCCAATGTCTCCATCATCTTTGTGCCGCCACCGCTGGCAGCTGATGCCATTCTTGAAGCTGCAGATGCAGGAATCAACCTGATCGTTTGCATCACCGAGGGGATCCCGGTGAAAGATATGATTTCGGTGAAGGAATACCTTCGTTGCCACGGGGTGCGGATGATCGGGCCCAATTGCCCTGGGATCATCACCCCGCCGCATACAAAGATCGGAATTATGCCCGGTTTTATTCATCAACCCGGTTCCATAGGAATTGTTTCCCGCTCCGGGACTTTGTCCTACGAAGCCGTAGACCAGATCACCAAAGCAGGATTGGGTCAATCTACCATGATCGGGGTGGGAGGGGATCCGATTCCGGGGACGACCATTGTTGAAGCGGTTCAACTGTTTATGGATGATCCGGAAACAGAGGGGATCATCATGATCGGCGAGATTGGTGGCAATATGGAAACAGATGCAGGCTACTGGATTCAGCAGTACGGAACAAAGCCCGTTGTGAGTTTTATTGCCGGTGCTACTGCGCCAAAAGGCAGAACAATGGGCCACGCCGGCGCTATTGTGGGCGGAAAATCAGATACCGCAGAAGCAAAAAAAGAGATACTTAGGCAATGTGGTGTTTATGTGGTCGATTCCCCCGCCGACCTTGGGATTGCGATGGTCCGGGCCTTGAAAAAATAATAATTCAGTATTCGAAATTCAATATTGAGTCCCCTCCGAAAAGCCGGAAGGCCAGTTTGAGTTAAATTGATTTATAATAGTAGTTATACATATTCATTTTTGATGTAGTTATAAACAAATGATTGTCAATAACTTGATTTGTTTTTATTGTTTTTTAACGGTAAAT
>CAIKNA010000385.1 GCA_903828645.1 uncultured Bacteroidales bacterium | reverse complement strand
TCTACGGTTCCGGCGCAGCCGGAAATCCCGCGAAGCGGGATAGTGGAAGTCGCAGCTGCGTTGGGGTGACGAGGCCGCGCGGCCCGAGCGCAAAAGAAAAAGAGGGCGACCTTTTGGGACGCCCTCTTTTCGTTTTAGACTTTTCAATTGGTACTTTGCTGTAATTCTCCATTTCCATTAAAAGTTAATGAACCCTTTTGTATGTAAAGGGAAAATTTTATATGTTTGTTTATTGTTCTGTTGTTGTAAAGGCCCAGCATGAATTCAAAAACCTTCCCAATAATCCACTCACCCTTAATTTCCGATACTTATGAGAAAACTTTTACTGTTAACCCTTCTTCTTATCAGCGTCCATCTTTCAGCGCAGTGGACAAATTCATCATGTTACATCGCAGGCCAGGGCGTTATTAACAATTCCGACCAATCCATTGCACTGCGTGTTGGGGGAGGTGCTCTTTCATATTTCCTGCCTGCTGAACAGAAATGGACATATTCCAGCCTTGGAGGTTATATACTCGGAACCAATGACAGGGTAATGGGTAATGATAAACAGATCGTGGTTTACAGTACAGATTATACAGGTACTTTCAGGATAAGCACAGACAAAGGGAAAAACTGGATATCAAAGAATCTTCCTTGCCTCGTTTCCCAGGGCTACCTGATCGGAAAAAACATCATCTTTTTCGATGCCTCTTATGTGATGTACTATTCAACGGACAACGGTACATATTGGAGTACATTAAATCCACCGTCCGAAATTGTTGCAGGATCAGGGATGAACCTGGCCAACATCGGAAATGACTTGTATATCGCGGTCTACAATACATCCACCGATGCCTGTATTTACAAATCGGTTCTAAACCTGACGCAATATATGGACTTCCAACTGGTCCATTCTTTTCCATGGGAAATGACCAATGCATTACTGGGTGTTAAAAACGTGTTGTACCGGTCATCTGGTAATGCTATCCTGAGGTCAGCCGACCTTGGGCAGACCTGGCAAATCATCAGAACCAGCGGACCCGGTTATTCGTTGTATTCGGATTCAACGAACCTATATGTCTATAATTATGCTTCCTCTGTCAATAAGTATTCATTGCGTCAGCAGCAATGGACAGAAAATATCGTTCCGGGTGGAGATACACTCATTGTGGGTATGGTGACCTGCGACGGAGCTCTCTTTGCCGATCTCTCAAACGGAGGAACCTATTACGGGACTGCCCGGTATGTGAATAACCAATGGAAACCCGTCAATGCGCTTCCTGTCGGGGACCCCGGCGTTAGCTATACCGGGTTAAGGGCATTCTGGAACCAGGTATTCACCGGGAATATAATATCGCAGTCATCCGGACAGGGAGTCTTTTCCTCGCCGGATCAGGCTGCGACTTTTACAAAGCTGGGAGGGGATGTGATCTCCAACCTGAACGATGCCTGGTACACCGGCACTGAATTCCTTCTTGGTGGAATTGGTGGTGTTGCAGCGATTCCCGCCAATCAAACACAGTTGACACCAACGATAGGGATCAGCGGCAGAACGGTAACCAGCTTTGAGAAGTTTCAGAATATTCTTTATGCCGGGACGGATAACGGGATCTACACCTCAACCAACAACGGGTTGAACTGGACCTATAAATACCTCCTGGGAAAGTATGTCTATAAGCTGAAGAACCGCAAAGACACTCTTTTTGCCGGTACTGACCAGGGGTTGCTATACACGACCAATGGCTCCTCGTGGGGTGTTACCAGCTGTCCTTCGGTGCCGATCACAGACATTGTCAGCACAAACAAGGAACTTTATGTCATTTATCCTGCAGGCATCCTGAGAAGGGTCGACAGCCTGCAGACCGAACTCTGGCTTCCCATCGGTTCAGCCATCGTGGGAACCGATGTCAATACCATTACCAACAACGGGGAGCGGCTATTTGCCGGGACCAACCACGGTTCTGTTCTCTATACCGACGACCACGGAAAAATCTGGACAGATATTTCTGATCCTGCGTGGAGCATGGTTGAAAAACTTGACATTTCGGGAACCACTCTCTTTGCGGCGGAATCTTCATCCGGTGTGTGGAAGACATTTGTCGGGGGACCCATCGGAATTGAAAATGAGTCAAGGCAGTTTTCTGTAAAAACTTACCCCAATCCTGTAACAGATAACCTGGTTGTTGAATTCCCTGACTTGGTCACCGGGAAGGTGAAGGCAGAACTCCTGGATGTCACAGACAGGCATTTATCGACCATTGAAAAAGAGTTGAGTTCGTCGGGAAAAATGACGGTAGATATGTCATCCATGAAGAGCGGGATGTATTTCCTGCGGCTGATCTATGACGGATCGGCTACCACTTTATCTGTCGTGAAACAATAAGTTGCAAAGGCTGTCAAATCCAAAATAGTAAAATGGCAAGATGGTAAAACTGTTTTGCCATTTTGCTTTTTAATTAAGGAGGTTACACAGCGGGAATAAATTTCTCGCAGGGTTGCGCAGAGTTTTTCGCAGAGTTCCGCAGATGTCTTTTCAAAAGTTAGTTAGTCCTTCAGACAACGCACGGAGTAACCATCTACCTTAGGATCCTGAGAATCCGTGAATCCGATGGATGAACTGTAAAGACGGACTCTATAACCAGCAACAGCAGTCGTATTGCCTTTGTG
>CAIKNA010000384.1 GCA_903828645.1 uncultured Bacteroidales bacterium | reverse complement strand
GCACTCCAGGATAATGTAAATCCATGGGTGCCAATCGCCGAAGCAACCGGACTGACAGGAACTGCCGGGCAGGTAATCACCGAACCGGTTGTGGTATAGGCGCTTTCGCATCCGCCGATGGCTTTTATCCTGTAGAAGTACTCAGTGTTGCCGGCCAGCCCGGTGATCACCTTGGTGACGGTGGGGTCGGAAACGGTGTAATTGATAAGGCCGGTGAAGAGGGCATTGTTGGCCACATCAATGGAATAGGTGATGGCTGAGGCTGTTCCGCCTGCTGGTGCGCTCCATGACAGGGTAAATCCATCGGATACAATCGCAGATGCAACCGGATTGACTGGTATTGCCGGGCAGGTGGTCACGTTCCCGGTGGCAACTCCGTCGGGACAACCTCCCGCGCCATTTGCCTTTACCGAGTAATAATATTTAACATTTCCTGCCGGCACCGCTATATTCCGGGTGAAAATGGTATTGGCTAATGTAACCGGGTACCCTGAAACATGGCTTGTGAACAAGGCATCCGTGGCCACATCAACGGTATAATCCGTGGGCAGCTGGGTACCGGTCGTATAATTCCAGTTCAGATCAAAGGAGGTCGTTGTTACATTTGAAGCTGCAAGCGATCCGGGAGCTGCTGGGCAGCTGGTTACGGTTACCGTTTTCGTAGCTGTGCAACCGGCAGCAGTGGTGGCTGTTGCTGTATAAGTGATGGCCGTTCTTGGCCGCGTATATACGGTTCTTGTATCAAAGCCTGCCGTGTAATGCGTTGAGGTGTCGGCGTTGGTATACAGGTAGGTAACCGGTGACCAGGTAACTGTAACCGGGACCGGTGTGCCTGTAATGGAAACATTATCCACCGCCCAGTAATAGCCGTAGGTACTTGTAAAATGGAATCGAACATAGAGTGCCGCCTGGTTGATGTAGGCGTTCAGATTAACACTTTCTGCAGCAAACGCTGCAGCGGCTCCCCTGCTGGCGCCGCTGTATTTGAGCACGCGCACCCAGGTTGCATTATTTGTGGAAACTTCAACCACCACCGAGTCGTTTGCCGCACTGCTCCATACTTTATAATAGTCAAAGAACGCGAGGGTAAGGGATGTGAAACCAACCGTATTCACAACCGGGGCGTTTAAAATGGTATTTGTGATACCTCCGCTGCCCTGGGCGTCGCTGTTGGCCATGTAGAATTTGGAGTTGTCGTTGCTGTGGAATGTTTCAGAGTTGTAAAGATATGCGTCATTCTGAATGGTCCATGCAGCATTTGCCGGAGTACCAAGAGTCGAATTGTTTATCGTGGACCAACCCGGGGCGGCACCATTAAAATCTTCCGTGAGCAATGTCCCTGAAGGGGCTCCTCCGTTTGCTGTCAGCAGTTGAACTGCACCTGCAGCGAGGTTGATGGGTTCAGCCGGGGTGATCGTGATTGCTGTTGGCAATGGGTTGATGTTGACCACCACAATCGCGGAGGTGTTTGGGCAGGTGGTTGAACCATCGGTTGCCATCACGGTATAATTGCCGGTAGCGGTAACGGTGTAGGTACTGGTGGTCGCGCCGGTGATGTTTGCACCATTGAGTTTCCACTGGTAGGCCGGCGAAGCCGCACTGGTTGTTGCAGTGAGCAAT
>CAIKNA010000383.1 GCA_903828645.1 uncultured Bacteroidales bacterium | reverse complement strand
GTAAGATTCTTGGGCCACATATTGAAGATAAACGGGTGTTTGTCTGCAATCAATCGCTGATTTTTAAATAACTGAACAGGCCCTGACCGGGACCGGGGGCAGCTTTTAAAACTCCGCTGGCGCTTCGGTTCCGTTACCAGCGCTTTTTTTTTAAAAAATGAAAAAAATGAAAAATAACGAAGAATTGAATTTACATTGGTTAATTGCATTTACCATGTCAGACATTGATATTTTCCTTTTAAAAGAGGAAGATCAGCAAACAGATAAGGAGCAGCTTTATACAAACGAGGAAATTCGTCAGCAGCTTACAAAAACTCTGTCCAAAATATTAAATGTTATGAAGGATTGTGGTTATGATATCAAAACGCCCCTCAAAGCAAATTGGTTCAATATGTCCCCGGCAGCAATGAAATTTCATCTGGAATCAAGGATGACAAATTTGCCAGAAACCCCAGAATGATGGGGGACTGGCACCGCCATTTGTGAAAAACTAATTTGAAAGATAATTTAACTGAATTGGCCTTTAACAATCCCTGCCCCAGGATTACTTTCGCAAATATGAAACAACCCGAATTCCGACCGACACTTACAATCATTCTCAAACGAGCGCTGCAAGACTACATCCGGTATGTCATGAGCCTTGAATATAATACCCCGCCGGACCAGGAGTTGATCGCTACCAAGAATTCCTATTTGGGCAGGCTTGTCACGCCATTCCTTGAATATTGCCCAAGTACTGAAATTCCACTATTGCCTGGCAAAGGCCCTGACCATTTTACCTTTGGCCTTCCACAACTTCGGAGTATTGAAACAAGATGCAATACTGTATGGATTTCAGAAAAAAACCAGATCAACATCCAAAACATTGTCGAATATCATTTCCGGCTGCATTTTCGCATGTATGCCGATGATAAAGTCACCTACAGAAGAGAGCAGCACACCTCCAAGGGGAGTATCAAGGCAGCAGTTATCGGGTTTTGCGCGGCAGTAAATATCAAATATGATGCTGTTACCTTTGATATGATTTCAAAGGCCTATTACAGATCAAGAAAAAAGAGTTTAAAACATGGTGTTGTTCCCTGCAAACAGATGATGATCGGTCACCTATTCTTTATCATATAGACATTTTTAAATATGACGATTTTACGACACACATTGGGAAATATCGGCGGGGTCAATCCCGTCCAATACATTTTTAAAGAAGATATCGCTTCTTTTATCATCAACCCGGCTACCCTTTATGGATCAATTACGTTGAAGCCCGCCCGCAGTTGGAACTATCTGTATGGCTCACCTGAATCCATCCAGGTTGAAGGTAAGGAGGAAGACTCTCCTGCGGGTATGAAATACAATTACCAGATAAAAATGCTGATTCCCAAAGATCGTCCGGACGTTGAAGTCATCCTTCGCAACCTCATAACCGGCACCTGATTATTCAAGTGAGGGACAAAAACGGAATTTCACGATACTTTGGTACCCTGGACTGCCCCATGAAAAAAACAGGAAAGCTGATTAAACCCGCTGTCATTGAAGGATATCACGGTTGGGAGATCATTTTTTCCGGAGATTTCACCCAGCCGGCAGCCTATTACAATTCCTCCGGCATACCAATCCATCAGGAAGATTAGAATTCTTTCAGTCCTTTATTTGCCCGCCATACCTTTATAATATTGTACCCTCATAAAAAGGGTACAATGAATCCCATCTTAGCAGAAATTCTTTCCGGCGCATGGTTGATCTCCAAAGAGAG
>CAIKNA010000382.1 GCA_903828645.1 uncultured Bacteroidales bacterium | reverse complement strand
GACGCAGCCGAATCCGGCAGCACTTTGCCGCTACCGTCCAGCTTGGTGTAAGACATCGGGTTTATGGTGTAGTTTGCATCTTGTCCAAAGAATGCTTGTTCAGATGAAGGACAAGATATCTCAACGGTGTTGTTATAGCACTTGGTCAGACCAGTGTCCGGAACAAGTGTTTGCTGTATTGGTGTGGGTGTCCCGGTGTAGTTCTCGAGAGTTTTGTTGGCCGTGACATTGGAGTACGTCTTAGAGGCCGGGTCGAAGGTATATCCGGTTTTGGACGGCGTTGCCTTACCCGAATAGCCATAAGGTATGGTTTTTATGCTGTAACTGCCGCTGCTGTCGGTTGTTGTCGTTCCTCCGCTGTTGCTGAAGGTAATCGTCACATCGGGAACAGCAGTGCCGGAAGAGGTTTTCACACTGCCCGATATTGTCAAATCTGGCTGTCCTGCCGCCTGTGTCACCGTCACATTCACCGGGCTGCCGGTTGCACCGGCTGCTGTTACCCTAATAGTGGCTATGCGGATTAAGGTTGTAGTGTTGGCATTATAATTGCAAGTGATAGTTGCGGAATTGGTTCCGCTGGCACCAGATGCAATCGTTAGCCAACTGCTTGTGGGCGTTTGCGCTGCCGTCCACGGTATAGTTGCAGTTCCAGTAATGGAAAGGCTGAATGTTGTCGAACCGGCCTCTTTTGAAACATCGCGATTGGATGGCGTTACCGACAGCACGGGTGGAGCTGCTTGTGTAACCGTCACATCCACGGGACTGCCGGTTGCAGTTGCTGTTACTCGGACTGTAGCAGTTCGGGTTGAGGTACTGGTGTTCGCTGGAAAACTGCAATTGATGGTTCCGGAATCGGTTCCGCTGGCACCCGATGTGATCGAAAGCCAACTGCCGCCGGATGTCACTGCGGCTGTCCAAGGCATTGTCCCCGTTCCGGTGTTTGAAACGCTGAATGTAGTTGTTCCCGCTTCTTTTGCCACATCCCGGCTGACAGGATTTACTGAAACCACAGGTTGAAGCGGTGTTGGTGCCTGTGTTACCGTTACATCTTTGGGACTGCCGGTTGCACCTGTTGCTGTTACCCGGACTGTAGCAGTTCGGGCTGAGGTACTGGTGTTCGCTGGAAAACTGCAATTGATGGTTCCGGAATTGGTTCCGCTGGCGCCAGATGTAATCGTTAGCCAAGTGCTTGCGGGCATTACCGCTGCCGTCCATGGCATAGTTCCGGTTCCAGTGTTGGAAACGCTGAATGTGGTTGTACCGGTGTCTTTTGAAACGGCTTGACTGGATGGCGTTACCGACAGCACGGGCTGGCCGGAATCTGCCTGGTAATAAATACCCGCACTCCTTGCCCCACTGTTGTCAGTCCACGTAGAGTCTTCATGGCTGATCTTGAATGTATAAGACCGAGCTTCAGGCAAAGGGATAGCTACACGGTAGGGTTGCGTTGGCCAATAGCTGTTTATGCGCATATTGGTAAGACCAATAGGCACCCCATCAAGATAATAAACAAAAGCGCCGCCGCCAAAACTTCCTGTCTGGGCAGCGTTGACAATGATAACACCAGGTCCGTTTTGTGTCGTCGTATAGGACTTTGCCTCAGTTGGTCCAGGTGCAAATGTATTCAAGAGCGTTGCAGAGTCTATACTAATAGGATCGGGTTCATAGTACACAACCAACTCATCCGGCCCAATGTTATCAATACCACAGGAGCTATCATAGCTAACGGCGATTCCGATCGATCCGGCGGGTATGTCGTACATCAGGGTGCTTGTCGTAAGTCCTCCAGTACCTGTGCAAACAAAACCACTATCACGTTTGAAGGTACTGATATCGCTATAGTTGAATGTGCAGGCGCTTGATGGGGTTTTTTTTAAATGAAATTTACCGTCCATAGAGCCATCCGGGTTGTTCATTACAAAGAGAAGTCTGCCAGCACTTGAGGCGTTAAAGTTAATGACAGCTTCCGCAACATTCTGCGCAGGATTGGTTACAACGAACCGCCCGACTTCGATTCTACTCGAACCAAGATCGTTAGCTTCAGCCCACCTACTGGAGCATAGGCAAAAAAAAGCCATTAAAATAGTCAGCAAGCAAATATGTTTTCGTAGCATTACATTTTCCTTTTGTATGTGTTGTTACCAGATAATATGGTGCATATCATCCAGTACCTGTTTTAAACACCAAAAATCGGAATTCTTAAGATCAATTTGAAGCTATCAGGAATTTTTTTGTAAATCGGCGGTGGCAGGTTGATTAGGTGACTGAAGAGGCGAAACGTAAGAAATGCAGCCGAAAAAAGCAGCACTTTCGGAGGGACTAAATTAATATTATGTTGTATGTTGTATGTTGTATGTTGTATGTTGTATGTTGTATAGTTTGGGGGCTGTATTTTTTCATGTGTTATCCCTGTCACTCATTATTACATGGAAGCTGGGCTAAAATCTGATCTTACCATATTCCTAAAATACAAGCTGGCAACAATAATACCTCATGCTGTGTCTTTAATCCACGTTTATCCACAATATATTGCGTTTAAAATATTAAGTTTTTTAGGAATATCGAACAGTTGATCTGTCAACACGTAAGTTCTCAATAATACCTAAAATGGGCACATAAAGGCGCAACTATCCCTTAAGGCAAAATTAGCAAATCCTGAATTCCCCATTTTTTGGTCAACTTTGGAATAAAATTCACACACGGAAAGGATGAGGGGGCAGGATGCACGACTTGACCATAATGTCTCCCCTGCCCTACTTTTCTTCCTGTGAAATAAGTCTGG
>CAIKNA010000381.1 GCA_903828645.1 uncultured Bacteroidales bacterium | reverse complement strand
TCCATTCACCTCACCGGAACAGACGCCAAGAAAATTGATGCCGGTTAAGTTAGTGGAATTCATTATCACAGAAGGGTTTTCAAAAAGCCAGTCTGGTATCAGATAATTTGGATTCGGCGAAAGGTTGGCAATGCGACGACGCAAGGGAATGACATCACCATTATCAACACTTCCATCCAGGTTGATGTCGGAAGCACGGATTCTGAGTGGATCTCCCACAATGGTATTGGGTGTTAAATTAGCGATATATCTTCTTAAGTTGATCACATCACCCTGATCTACACCTGCCCACGTTGCTGTATTCGCTGCATAGATATAATAAGTTCCATTGAAAACATTTACAGTATAAAAGCCATTGACATCCGTTGTGGTAGTTGCAATGATATTCGGAACAGGGCTCAGAGCCGGAGGTACAGGTTCCGGACCGTCTTTTATATAAATGGTTGCACCCGAAATCGGGATGTTTGTCAGCGGCGAGTTGTCATACTTGAGGTATCCGCTGATAGCATGGGCCAGCGCCATGTTCACGCCGCCATTGTTCCAGTTTGCCGGAACAATGGTTGCAGCCATGTTGGCCATCTGGCAGCCGTCTTTGAAGTTGATTGATGCTGATGTGTTTCCAGATGCGGCATAATTAAAATTCAAAGTAAGAAAGGGGTCTCCATTGACGATGGCCGGTGTTGTACTTGTCCAGGCAATATTCAACACACTCCCAACAAGGTGGATAGTGGCTCCGTGGGGATTCAAAGCATTTACATAAGTAAGTTTTGCTGCATCGAATTCAATATTCAGGGTCAAGGCGCCAATGTCGGTTCCGGCAGGGATGCCTGTGAAAGTAACCGGCACTGCAACAGAAGAGGGGCTGGTTGCACTTACGGTACCTATATTCGCGTTTACAGGCGCAGTTGCTGGTGAAACAGATCCGTTTGTATAGCCGACGCCTATGGGGCTTCCGTTAGAGAACTGGCACCCTGTGGCGAAATTGATATTGGCTGTACCAACACCATTGTATTTAAAACGCAACACGAGAAACTGACCATTGATGGATGGTGCTGGTGATGTTGCGTTGGTGTAAAGCAGGTTGATCGCATTCCCGACAACATTTGAAGTGACAGGGTATATGGCGCTGAACACACCGATAAATGACATCCTTGGATTGTCATACGTGAGGTTAACGTTGAAATTATTGGTGCCATCAGGCATTCCTGTAAATGTAAGAGGAACATCCACAAGTTGTCCCTGGACAGCATTGGTGATTGCAGGCATTGAAGCAAAGGATGTTATAACCGGGGCAGGGGCGACACTTCCGTTGTAATAGGTTACCGGGATGTTTGTTACAGGTGCCGGAGTGGTTATCACGCATCCGGTACTGAAATTAACATTGGTCGTTGTAAGCGTCAGATAACTGAAGTTCAGGTTAAACTGGCTTCCCGGAGAATTGATGTCCTTTCCGGCTGCGTTGGTCCAGGTTATGGTGATAATCCCGGAAGCGACATTTGCATTTATGCCACTTGCCAGGTTTCCTGTCCCGGTAACACTGATGAAGGTCAGTTTTGAAGCATCATAGGAAATTTTTTGTGTCAATGACCCGACATTTGAGGCAAACCCCGTGTATTTCAATGGTACAGCTACGGTTCCAAGTGAAGATGTGACATTGTCGATGTTTGCGTGTGCAGCATTTCCTAAAAACGGACTGACTGATCCATCTGTAAAACTACCGGTAAGAATAGTTGGGATACCTCCAACGAGTTTTACAACCTCACAATTGGCAGGAATAAAAGCAATTGGACTTGATAACCCGTTATACTTAAAATTGAGGGTCATCAAAGTGCCATTGGCCCAGGTATGTGGTGTAGTATTTGTCCAGAGAATCGTGATTGTATTTGGAATATTGCCCGGATAAGTGAGCGCCGGAAGGCCGGTTTGAAAATTGGTCACATTCTGAAATGTTAACACAGCCGGGTCTACCTGAATATAGAATTGAAATGATCCAATACTCGTGAAATTTGTTACATCAAGATTGACGGAAACAGTTTCGTTGGGACTTGCTGTAACATTCTGCAACGAGGCGGTGTATTGACCAAATGATAATGATCCGAAAATCACCATCACTAGCAATGTTAAAGTAAATTTTTTCATCATGGTATTTAAATTTTATGTTGTTAATGTTTACGAGTTCAGTGGGGTATATATGGTTGTTTAATTCTGGTTGATTTTAATCATTTTTCTATGGGTTTCGTATACATTGGCAGGTCCTTTGAACACATACTGGCATATATAAACCCCAGCCGTCAAATATACGAAATTCTCGTCTATCCTGTAAACCCCTGCCTGCTGCGGGCGTTCAACAAGGACTTCCACGACCTCTCCGGTTATGGAAAATATCTTTAGTGTGACAAACCCGGGTTCCGGTACGGTATATTCAAGGGTCGTTTTTCCGGTGAATGGATTTGGAGTGTTTTTCAAGTCCGGAATAATTTGAGCAGACAGCCCGTAAATTCCGGAAAGGGAATCAACCGATAATACTGCTCCGGATGAAATAGCTGGGCAACCAGTCTTATTCAGGATGCAACGGTAAATGAAATGGTTAAAATTTGCCGGAACATGGCGGATGGTCAGTGTATCTGTTTGTGTTCCGTTATAGGTGTTTGTTTCTGTCAGATCTGACCAAAGTGTGCCATTGGTACGGCTTTCCTGCCAGGTGTATGTAGAGGCATTGGAAGAGGTAACCAGAAAAACAGCATTGGATTGGGAGGGTATTGTTTTATTTTCAGGTTCAACAGTAAATGTCGGTTCAGATGGAAATATGGCCCCATCAGTGTAATTTATTGTAATTACCTGAGGAGGCAATGAAATGTTGGCAATTTCGCAGTTCTCTTTGACAAAAATCAGGGTGCTGGATTTTTTTAATATCGTAAACTTCAATTTCAGAAGAAGCTCATTATTCATAAAACTTGCCCCGGATGTTTTACTCCAGACCAGCGACACCCTCGAGGCAGATGGAGCATTCGCCAGGAGCTGGCTCAACTGCGGATTAATATTTTCAACTGAATCGTATGAAAGACTCTGTGGATCAAAATCAATGTAAAGGGTAATGGCACCTATATTGGTAAGGTTACTGCCGGTCAGCGGAACCGATACTGTTGAATTGTTGCAAACGCCTACGTTTCCAATAGTCAGACTGGGGGCCTGGGCATGTAATAACAAGACACAGAAAAGGAATATCACAACCAGGGCACTTAGCCTGATGGTGATATTCCTATTCAAGTTACTTGTTTTTGATGAATTCAATGTATTTGTAATGTATGTGTTTCGTGGGTTATAATTTCAGAAATTATTTGGTGTAAATCAATTTTGTTGTTTTTGTAAAATTGTCTTTTCCTGTTTCAACGTTAATTGCACAAAGATAAACACCCGATTTGAGATTGAAACTGGTTGGATCGATGGCAATTGTATGGGTTCCGGCATCCTGGACTCCATCGATAAGGGTGGTTATCTGCTCCCCAAACATATTTGTTAAAACGAGGTGAACATGACCGGCCACTGGAATTGAATATACGACACTGGTTGAATTATGGAAGGGATTCGGATAATTTACCAGTGAAAAAGTGTTGGTGCTGGTTACGATCCTGGCCATTTTAAGTTCAAAAGCCTGCAAAATCTGAGCTCCCGGACTTGCAAATTCTGTTCCTGCATTAACGGTAAATATTTGAACCGGTTCTGAAACATCTTTTTTAATTCTAACCTGCAGCGATAATACTGAACCATTTGCTTCAAGTTGTCTTGAAGCAGTGCTGGACCAGGCGATGGCAATTTTTCCATTTTTAACCGAATATTCCAACCCGTCAAGCGAAGTGTTGATTTTCGACACCTCCACAAGATTCTGGTCGTAGTCAAGGAAAAGGGTCATAGCGCCAAGATTTGCAGACGCCAGGCTCTTCAGATCATAGGTAAAAACCGTATTTACCTGGACAGGCATGATTTCTTCTTCGGAAATATTATAGAAGGATCCGGATTTTACCCCAACAACAGGGTTGTATGAGCCGTTCACATCACCGGTACAAAGACCCTGGAAATTATAGGAAACAACAGGACCGGGAAAGGCGTGCACGATTCCATTGCTAAACACCCAGTCACCGACAGGGAAAGAAGAAATATCGCCGATGATACGCTTTTTAATTAAAAGTGCGTCAGTGGCGTTCACTCCCGAAATGCCATTAACATTGGCAGCCAGTAGGTTCAAACCAGTTAACAGCGGGTTTAATATCCCTGCAGTATGAAGCTCAACAATGAGAGCGTCAAGAGCACTTACGCCTGCTATTCCTGCCCAGGGAGCACCGAGAGTAACCGACATCGTATAGTCATCCTGAGGCACACCGGTAAACAGATAATAGCCATGGCCGGCATTTGTTGTAGTCATAACGGGTAAGCCAACCTGGACGCCGACTGAATTGTACAAAGTAATGTTAACGCCATTCATACCCTGCGAAGCAACATTATCGTAGGTAACATAACCTTCAATGTTGGTTATAGGGCTGCCGGTAACAATCGTAACAGGTTTGCTGTTTGAAAGGTTGCATCCTCCCGGGGTGGTATAACCGATGTTCACTGAACCAGGGCCGGCAGGTCCCCAGGTAACTGAAATAGCAGAAGTGCCAGCTCCAGAGGAGATAATGCCGCCGGAAACAGACCAATTGTAATTTATCATTCCTCCATCAGTGGTATAATTTACCAGCGTGTTGGCATTTGGGTTGGCTGGTCCGTTGATGGCAGGAGCGGCAGGGGAGAGGTTTACCCCACCGTTGACCCAGTTGGCCGGAACAAACGTGCCAGTAGGCCCGGCAAGTTCACATGGCTGCAGGGTTGCTATGTCATTTTTGAAGAAGACAACTGAAGAGCATCCGCTTCCCGCACCGCCGTGATATTGAAATCTCAGCAGAAGAAAAGTACCCGTAAGATTAGCCCCGGCAGGGTCTGACCATGCAATGCTGATTTGATCACCAATCGAATTGACGGATGCATTATGTGTGTTGCCCAATACACTTACATAAGAAAGTTTGGATATGTCAAAGCCAATAAAAAGTGTGGCTGCTCCAAGAGGATTGGAGGATGAACCATCAATTTCGACCGGGATGTCAACAAATGAACCTACGCTGGCAGGAAGGGAGCCAATGGTTGCCGTAGCAATCGGAGGGTAGGTGCCTGCGGCGATAGTACCGTTCGTATAACTTACATTAATAGGCTGTGGAAGTGGCAGTGCATTATCCGTAAACTGGCATCCCCCGGTAAAGTTCACATAACCTGTACCGATACCGTTGTATTTGAATTTCAACTTGAGGAATGTCCCTGGTGCAATAACGGTGGAACCGGGGTTGGTGTAAACCAACGTCATGGTTGAACCGGTAACGTTGGATGTAACCATTGAACATAATGGGTTAATGTTCTCAATCCCTGTAAATGCAACCAGCGGAGAATTGAAACTGATGTAAAGCGTAAAAGCAGAAACCGGGGTGGTAATATTCAGATCAAGGGGTATTTCTACATTATCTCCCTGTACAACACTTGTAAGACTTCCAAGGACAGCTGTTTGGACAGTAGGTGTTTGTGAAACTGTCCCCCCGGAATAACACACATTAATATTGGCAGAGGAGGGTGTGGAGATCAGGCAGCCAGGAACAAATGACAATAAAGAGGTGCCAGGCATGGCGCACATGAAATTCAAATGAATCCATGTGGTACCTGATGTGTTGATATTTGCACCGCCGGTATTGGTCCACGCGATGTTGATGGTTCCGTTCCCGCCATTAATTACTGCAGAAGATAAGTTGCCGCTTTTGCTTCCCGAGATGAAAGTCAGTTTCGAGGCATCATAATGAACAACCTGGGTTATTGCTCCTGCAATAGGAAAATTTGAAAAGTCCAGGGGAATTGAAACCTGACTTCCTGCAACGATTGACGCACTGCCAAGAGATGCATGAGGGTCGGCTGGCACACAGGATGCCGGGTTCACTGAACCATTTGTGTACCCAATAAGGATATTGGTGTTGGTTCCCTGGGTCACAACCGAATTTGGCAGGAAGCCCAGAATACAGGAAGCTCCGTTGTAAAGGAAATTAAGGGAACACAAAACTCCATTTACGGTCGAAGCTGTCGGCGAATACCATACCAGATGGATGGTCGAATCCTGGGCGGATGCCATTAATGAACCCCCAATAAGTTGCGGACTGACACCGCTGGCAGAAATGAAGGAGAGCACGGCAGGATTATACCGGATGTCGAAGGTGATCGCATTAACACTGTTGAAATTTGAGACATTGAGGTTTACGCTGGTGTTTACACCCGGGAAAGCTGTTTTGTTTTCCAGGGATGCCGTTTGCCCAAAGGATGTGGTGGCCATTACGGACATTAAGGCGACAAAGAGCATAAATTGTCTCATCATAGGAGTGAGGATCAATTGAGTATAAGTTTTTGTCATATATCGATATTTTAATTGGTTTTAATTATTTTTACAACCTGATAGGATTTTTGATTTGTAGAAAGCAGTGTATATTTTAAAAAATAGCCTCCTGGGCGCCATTCGGAGGTATTCAACAAGATATGATGATGCCCTTTGGATTGGAAGGGCAGTTCAATTTCAGAAACTAATTGTCCCAGGCAACTCATAACCTGAAGCACAATGTTGCCATCCTCAGGCAGCGTGAACTCAATGGAGGTATGATCGTTAAATGGAACGGGAGAAATAAAAAGATCTTTTTTGCCAGGACTTGATAAATTTTCAGTCGGGGTAAGCGCATCTACGGAGAGAGTTGCCGGGTTTGATAGGGAAAGACAGTCTCCCCTGGTTAATACGCATTGGTATTGGTATTTGTCAAAAGACAAAGGAACCGGGAAAATGGAGAGATGGGTGGTGGTGGTACCCGAATAGATGCCGCTATTTTCCAGTGTAAGCCAGCTGGTCCCATGATCCTGGCTCTCTTTCCAGAAACAGGAAATGGCGTTTGGTGAAGATATTGAGAAAAAGGCACGAGCACCTTCTATAACAGTTGTGTCTTTGGGTTGGCTTGAAATTACAGGGAGCCCTGCATTAACGGCACCATTGAAATAAACAACAGGAAGGACCATGCCGGTTGGATCGGCGATTTCACATCCGGGATTGTAGGATACCGGCGCGGATATCCCGGTGGTAATGAATTTCAGATCAAATAATTTGTTATTCGGAAAATTAACCGGTGTTGTGCTACTCCAGGCAAAAGCCAGTTGGGAAGGAACTGACATCAGATTTGCACTCATGCCCATGAGCTGCGGGTCAACATTTTCAATTGAAAGAAAAGTAAGATTTGTTGTATCAAAATGTATAAAAAGGGTAAGTGCGCCGACATTTAACAATGAGGCGGCTGTAACAGGAAGCAACACTTCCTGTCCCGCGCAGACCTCAACGGTATTTATGTTGACGGTCTGCGCAGACATGAAAGAGCACTGAACAAATAAAAAGAAGAAAATAAGTTTACTTTTCATTTTAATATCAGGCTGGAAGTGTTTGATTCGTTTTTAATTTTAAGAAAACAAGAGGGCAACAGAATAAACTGTTGCCATCTTGTTTCAGGATTTGACTACCGTGCGAAGACCATTTTATTAACCTTCACATAGGTATCTGTTGCTCCGGCTGCTTCAATCCGGTACAGGTATACACCTGAAGTCAGATTGAGTTCATCCGCGTTAACAGGAATCGAATAGGTACCAGCTGTCTGGACTTCATCAACAAGGGTACGCACTGTTTTACCAAACATGTCGGTAATAACAAGGGTTACCTTGCCTGCTTCCGGAAGCGTGTAAACGATCTTTGTGTTAACAGAGAACGGGTTAGGATAGTTGAGGATCGAGAACTCCTTCGAACCGCCCACGGTCATAACCTTGGACATCTTAAGATCGAAGTTGTCATACCTGGTACCAGTCGGGCTGGCGAATTCACTTCCAGTCTTAACATTGAAGATCTGGGTGGCTTCAGCTACAGGAGCCTTGGCTTTCACAGTCAGTGTAAAGATCTGATCGTTATTTCTTACCGACATTGGTTTGGTATCGGCCCAAGCAATCGCAACGTTGCCATCTTCAATTACATACTTCATTTCATCATTAGGTGAAGTAGTAACATCGGTAACTTCGAAACGATCTTTGTCATAACCCATGAAGAGGGTCATAGCACCAAGCTGAGCAACTCTGTTACTTTTGATTTCGTAAGTAAAGGTTTGATCAACAGGGATTGTTTGGGTTTCGTCATCAACAACAGACAGGAAGGATACATCCTTCAATCCGGTTGGGATATAGGAGCCATTCACGTCGCCTTCGCAAAGTCCGGCGAAATCAACAGCTGCAGGATGAGGTACAGTTACAAGTGGCTGTTCAAATGCCCAGTCCCCAGCGGGGTAGGAATTGATTGAGCCAACTGTACGCAGTTTAACATACAGAGCATCCAGTGCGGTAACACTGAGGCTAGCATTAACATCGGCAACGATTCTGAACAATCCGTTGAGGTAGGTCCCCGGTGCAGCACCAGCTTCCAGTTGGATCAGAAGAGCATCAGTTGCGTTGTTACCGCCCCATGCACCGTTGAAGGATGACTCGAGTCTGTAATTGCCTGCAGGAACATTGGTGAAGGCATAGTATCCCGGGTCGCCGGTATAACCTGGAGGATTCATGTTCGGACCAGATACTGTTGTACCTATGATAAGTCCGCTTGTGAGATCCCTCAATTTAATGGTGACACCATTCAACGGAGTGTTTGGTAACCCGTTCTTGTAGGATACAGTACCGGAAATGCTTATTCCGTTAGGATCAGGCAGCATCGTGATATGCAGGGTATCGCATCCGGTGCAACCGGTGGCAGGATTGGTTTCGCAAACAATCACCATCGCGCAGCCGCAAGAAGGATATGAATTCCAGGTCACAGAGATGCAGTTGGTTCCAGGTATGGTAGTGTAACTGCCATTGATTACGGTCCAGGAATAGAGATGTCCGGGAATAAATGGCAATGCACAATACTGATCGGTTCCATTTGAATAGACTGTTGCCGAGCCGGTAACAACCGGTGCTGGCGGCAGACTTACTGTCACATTCAAGGTCTTCGACAGGAAGCATCCGTCACACTTGGTAGCTGTTACAGTAACAGTACCAGTTGTGCAGCAAGCCCAGCGTACCTTGATATGATCGGTATTCCAACCGTCAACGATCGTACCGCCTACAACTACCCATTGATAGGTAACATGACAGAGGTCAGGAACTCCTGTAACACTTGCGTAATAATCCTCGATTGTGTTGGAGTTGCAGCATGCTGCTGTCGGGCCGGTAAGGTTAACTGACCACGCAGGTGGTTCGTTTATTACATAGCTTGCAGTTGCATGGCAGGTATGTGCATCGGTTACAGTCACAGAATATGTTCCAGCGGCAAGGCCGGTGAGATCCTGTGTTGTTGCACCATTGCTCCATACATAGGTGTAATTTGGTACACCACCTGAAACGGTAAGGTCAATGGCACCGGTATGATATGTATAACATGTCACGCTGGTGATTGATGCTTCAAGTGAAAGAGCGGATGGTTCGGTTATGCACCAGCTGCCTGATGTTTGACATGAATGTGCATCTGTTACAGTCACAGTATAACATCCAACGGACAGGCCGCTGATATTCTGTGTTGTTGCAGAATTGCTCCATACAAATGAATACAATGGAGTTCCACCGGTGACCGTAATGTTGATCGCTCCGTTGTTTCCTCCATGGCACTGTACGTTAGTGAGATCATCAAAAACGGTCAGCAGGTCCGGAGAGGTTACTGTCCAGCTGCCAATCTTCGTACAACCATTTGCATCTTCAACGGTAACCGTATAGGTACCTGCGATCAAGCCGCTGATATCCTGAGTGGTTTTACCGTTGCTCCATGTATAACGGAAATCGGGATTTCCGCCGGTTACTGTTAAGTCAATCATACCATTTGCGTCTGCAAAGCACTTGACAGGCGTAGTAATCGCCGTAAGTGTAATTGCGGGTGGTTCGGTGATGCACCAGCTGCCGGTAGTCGAGCAACCATGAGCATCGGTGACAGTTACAGTATAACATCCGACAGGTGAACAGCACAGATTGTTATTGGTGGTGCCGTCGCTCCAGAGATAGGTATATGGTTTTGTGCCGCCGGTAACAGGAATCGGTAAAATTACCGGAGGAACTGAACCGGGAACGATGCCACCATTTATGGCTCCATTGCTGGCACCATTGCAGGTTACATTGAAAACAGTTACCTGGCCAATGAGAAGTGCATCAGGTGCACTAATTGTCCAGCTTCCAGATGTCTGGCAGCTGTGAGCATCGGTTACGGTCACAGTATAAATACCTTCGCAAAGGCCGCTTACATTCTGTGTTGTAGCTGAATTGCTCCAGGCATAGGAATAGTTTGTCGTTCCACCTGTTACGGTAACATTGATTTTCCCGTTGCAGTCACCCTTGCATAATGCATCGGTAGGAATACCGGTAACAGTAAGAAGGTCTGGCTGAGTTACACAGAAACTGCCAGTTGCCATGCAACTGTGAGCATCGGTAACGGTTACGGTATAACATCCAACAGTCAATCCACTAATATCTTCCGTTGTAGCTGAGTTGCTCCAAACGAAACTATATGCAGTGGTCCCACCGGTTACAGTAATATCAATTACACCATTTTCGCCATTAAAACATGACACGTTGGTAATTGTGGCGGTTGGTAAAACAGTAAGCTGGTTAGGTTCGGTGATGGTCCTTTCGGATCTTGCATCACATGAATGAGCATCGGTAACGGTGAGTTTGTATGTGCCAGCACATAATCCCGAGAGATCTTTGGTGGTTGCGCCGTTATTCCAGTGATAGGTATAAGGTGCAGTTCCACCCGATGTGAACATCGTTGTGATGGTACCATTGCAAGCTCCCTTGCAGGTTACGTTGGTGGTAGAACCCTGCCATGAAACTTCGCCAGGTTCGCCAACTGTCCAGCTGCCGGTCACGGTGCAATTGTGTGCATCGGTTACGGTGACAGTATAGTTACCAGCGCAAAGATTGCTGACGTTCTGTGTGGTAGCTAAGTTGCTCCATGCATAGGTGTATAATGTTGTTCCTCCGGAAACGGTAAGACTGATTGTACCGTCGCAGTAGGTTTTACAAGATGCATCTGTTGAAGTTCCACGAACAGCAAGTGCGTCTGGCGCACCAACTGTCCAGCTACCGGATGTCTGGCAGCTGTGTGCATCGGTTACAGTCACGGTATAAGTACCTTCGCAAAGGCCGCTTATATTCTGTGTTGTAGCTGAGTTGCTCCATGCATAGGAATAGTCTGTAGTTCCACCGGTAACGGTGACGTTGATTTTACCATCGCAGGCACCT
>CAIKNA010000380.1 GCA_903828645.1 uncultured Bacteroidales bacterium | reverse complement strand
TGGATTTGGCAGCATGTTTTTTCCAGGCCACTACATGGGATCATTCACCAACGGCATGTTCAGCTTTGTTTATGGCATACTGGTGATGATGCCGGTGAGTTACGGATCCTCCTGGGTGTTTCTGAAAGCGGTGAGGGGAGAACCTTTCAGGGTGGGGGATATCTTTTTTGCCTACCAGCAGTTTGGAAATATCCTGCTTGCCAACCTGCTTGTTTTCCTGATTGTGGGCGCAGGCTTTATCATGCTGATCGTACCGGGAATTATTTTTGCCTGCAAACTTTCGTTTGTGCCCTACCTGGTGATGGATGAAAAAATGGAGGCGGTGGAGGCTGTCAGGAAAAGCTGGAACATGACCAAAGGCCATGCCGGTACCATTTTCCTCATGGGCGTTACCAGTTTCTTCGTAGCCCTGGGCGGGTTGATTTGCTTTTTTGTTGGTATTTTTCCGGCGGGGATATGGATCAGCCTTGCCTTTGCTGCGATATACATGGTGGTTTCGGCAAAAGCGAAGCAGCAACCCGTCATATGAAAAAAGGCTGTTCCGCATCATGCGGAACAGCCTTTTTCGGTAAATTGAAGGGGTTATTTCACAAGGGTAAGTTCTTTGATGAGGTTGGTGGCGCCTGCAAATTTATCGATGATGAAAAGGACGTAGCGGACATCAACATTGATGGTACGCTGCATATCGGGTTCAAACATGATGTCGCCGCTCATGGCTTCCCAGTTGCCGTCGAACGCCAGGCCGATCAGCTGGCCATCGCCATTGATGACCGGACTTCCGGAGTTGCCGCCGGTGATGTCGTTGGTGGTGAGGAAGCAAACAACCATCTCCCCGTTTTCGCCATACTGTCCGTAATCTTTGGCCTTAAACAGTTCTTTAAGTTTCTTTTCCACGATAAATTCATCGTTTGTGGGGTCTTCCTTTTGCATCACGCCTTTAAGGGTGGTGATATAGTCGTAATGGACCGCATCGGCAGGATAGTAATCAAGCACACTGCCGTAGCTCATGCGCATTGAGGAGTTTGCATCCGGGTATTTCACCAGGGCCGGGTTCATTTCACGTATCCCGGCGATGAACTGGCGGTTGGCGGCACTGATATTTCCCCTTGCGGAACCGTATGCAGCGGCATATTTGCCCATGGCAGCTCCCATGGATTCGGCAAGCTGCCATCCAAGGTCTTTCTTAAAGACCTTCAGGCTTGGTTTGTCGATGAATTTGTTCGCGTTTTCCGGGGTTGCAAAAGCGGAAGTTTCGTAAACCGCATCGGCAAAAGCGGTATAGTCGTTATTGTAGTCCTTTTCGATGGTGGCAAATATGGAGGGTAATTCTGCCTTTGCAACATCCGTGGCATAGATGCGGAGCATTTCTGCAAGGGTTTTCCTGGCAATGGCAAGGTCGAACTCCTTGAAATGTTCCGTAACATCTGTTTTCAGGGCGGCCTGGGCCTCTTTTACCGCATCTTTGTTCTTTTTTTCAAGCGAACTCTTCAGACCGCCAAACTGGTTTGCCATCTGAACCACATCAAGGTTGCTCCCTGCAAGGTTGGCATAAAAGAAAGGAATGGCTATTTTTTTCAGTTCGGCATAATTCGTCTGAAGGTTGCCAAGCACCTTTCCATATTTCTTCTGCGTGGCAGGGTCTTTGGCGCACCAGGTGGTGAAATCCTGCTCAATGACCTTTTTCTTGTCTTCCACCTTGTTGCGGACAAGCATCCTCTGCTGGCCGATAAAATTTTTCCAGGTGTTGGCAATGCCTGCATAATTGGCGGCATAGGCAATTTTAACCGCTTTGTCCTGGTCCATTCTCTCCTTCATCACATCCAGTTCTTTCCCGAAAAGCTTGATCAGCGTGGGGTAAAAAACCTGGAGGTTGTACTCGATGCCGTACGATGTAAGGTAGCGGGAGGTTGATCCGGGGTAACCCCAGATCATGGCGAAATCATTTTTCTTGATGCCCTTCAGGCTGATAGGCAGGTGGTAAGCGGCTTTAAGCGGGACATTCTTTTCAGAATACTTGGCAGGATTCCCATCCGGATCGGTATATACGCGAAGAATGGAGAAATCGCCGGTATGGCGCGGCCACATCCAGTTGTCGGTATCTCCGCCGAATTTTCCGATGGAAGAGGGGGGAGCGCCAACCAAACGCACATCCTTGTAAGTTTTGAAAACGAAAAGGTAATATTCGTTTCCCCCGTAAAAAGATTTCACAGAGGCTTCAAATTTACCACCCTCTTCGGCTCTCTTGCGGATCCGCGCCGAGATGTCTTTTATTTTGCCGGCCCGGTCGGTCTCCTTGATGGTGTCTGACAGCATTGGAATAATCGAATCGGTTACATTTTCGATCCGCTGGAGAAAGGAGGCGCACATGCTTTCGTTGGATAACTCTTCGCTGAATGATTTCGCCCAAAAACCATCGGTAAGGTAGTCGTGTTCGGTCGAACTGTGATTCTGAACGGCACCATAGCCACAGTGATGGTTGGTGAAAAGCAGGCCCTGCGCGGAGACCATTTCGGCGGTGCAGAAAAAGCCGCCGGATGCACCATTGCCGGATAAACCGACAATGGCATCTTTGAGACTGTTATGATTGATGCTGTAAAGTTCATCGGCAGTGAGGTGAAGCCCCATTTTCTGCATATCGACATAATTAAGTCGTTCGAGCAGCAAGGGAAGCCACATTCCTTCATCAGGTGGATTTTCAGCATACCCAAATGATCCGCCGGATACAAAAAGAACCAACGCGATCAATGCGAATTTTAATTTCGTCAAACCTGTTTTCATACGTGTCAATTGTTAAAAGTGAATATGGATGATTTTTTTTCCGCTGATTTGTGGCTGATTAAAAACGGATTGCAATATTAGTGACAATTTCAGCAGCATAAAATATTTTTTGACAAACGGGGGAAATTCTCGATGAGCCTTTGATTTTACCGGTTATAACACTTGAGGAGACCTCATTGCACAAGGCACCTCAACCCCCGGCCCCTTCTCCTCAAGGAGAAGGGGAGGGTTTTCTGATCGGAGAGGAGGGGACAAGGGGAGGTGTTTTAAATGGTTAACTGAGAAACAGTGGTTTTCGTCCTGTTTTTCAGGGGGCACATCAAAAAAAATTGATAATTTCGATTTCATTGCTCATTTTTGTAAAAAATCAGAATCATGGGCTTTTCCGACATTTTTCATAAGAGTTAGAAAAAGTTTGTTTTTCAACAGGTGCTTTTCTGGCTCATCAGCATCATCCTGTTCACGGTGGTGCTGATCTATACGCGGGGAG
>CAIKNA010000379.1 GCA_903828645.1 uncultured Bacteroidales bacterium | reverse complement strand
TGTCAACGTTAAATCAATAAAACTAAATAACTTTGACCACTATGGAAAAACAACAATCGAAAAAGAGAGAAAAGAGAATGCGTTTGGAAGAAATAATTCCTGACGAAGACATGCGAACCGAAATGTTAAGTCGGCTCTACAAAGGAGATCCAATTTTAGGCGACAAGGGTATTTTCACAAACCTACTACAATCCTTTGTAAATGCGGCACTTGAAGGTGAGATGGATAATTTCCTGCAAGAGTCGAAAGATGATAGTTTGACAAATCGGCGTAATGGGCACACCTCTAAGTTTCTACGAAGCACAGCAGGGCCGTTATCCATCCAAACGCCCCGGGACCGGGCAGGTGATCACGAGCCTGTAATCGTAAAGAAAAGGACACGAGAGTTGGGTACAGGGCTCGATGACATTATTTTAAGCCTCTATGCCCGTGGTCAATCGGTCGAAGATGTTCGTCATCAATTGCGTCAGATTTATGGGTTAGAAGTCAGCGTAGGGGCTATTAGTGCAGTGACGGATCGTGTGTGGGGTGAGATTATTGAATGGCAGCAACGCCCTCTATCATCTTGCTACACAATCATATATCTTGATGCCATTCATTATAAGGTTCGGGAAGATGGCAAAGTGATATCCAAGGCAATTTATACAGTTTATGCAGTGTCCGTTGATGGGCAGAGAGACATCCTGGGGCTTTATTTGAATGAAACGGAGGGGGCACGCCAGTGGGGGCTCATCCTGGAAGATATAAAGCGCAGAGGCGTTGAGGATGTCATTTTTTTCAGTGTAGATGGACTTACTGGTTTTAAGGATGTAATTGAGCGGGTTTTCCCTTCTTCGGCCGTTCAGCGCTGCATTGTACATAAAATCCGCAATTCAACACGCTATGTTATCGAAAAGGACAGGAAGGCTGTTTGCAAGGATTTAAAGGTGATTTATACTGCATCCGACCGGGAACAGGCATCGATAGCATTAGAGGCATTTGGACAACGCTGGGATGCAAAATATAAGGAAATAAAACCCTCATGGGTCGCAGATTGGGATGACTTAATGACCTTTATGGACTACAGCGAAAACATCAGGCGAATGATTTATACTACCAATCCGGTTGAAGCAGTTCACAGGGTTATGAGGAAAGTCACTAAAACCAAGGGTGCCTGGAGTAATGACAAGGGATTGATAAAACAATTATATTTGACCCTCAAATATAGCGAAAGGAGTTGGAAGAAAACAGCCTTTCACTGGGTGATCATTCAGCGGGAGCTCATGGAGTACTTTGGGGACCGGTATGTCCGGCACCTGTCATAAAATATTAACCATTCCCTGCGGGGGTCTGCCTTCCGGCCTACGGCCTCCAGGCAGACCCCCGCAGGGAAACACCAAGGAACCGAGGATGATGAAGAGAATTGACACACTTAATTGAACACTCCCCTTGCAAAGTATATGTTACTCATTGTCAGAGTTATTTGTATTTGATATTTCTTCATCACATAGTACCTGTCTAACAGATTTTACTACCTCTTCTAACAGGCGAATCTTCTTTTGTGTCTTTCTGGTCTCAGTTGGGTCGTCCTTAACCTTCGGTGTTTTTAACTGCGCTTGTAATTCTTCAATCCTGGTTAACCGGTCCTTTTGCTCTGCATGTAACTTATCAAGAATGTTTTTCATAGTTTACGGTTTACTGTGTTCACTCGTGGTTTGTACTTATCTGTAAAATTAATCAAAAGTTCGAATATCAACTGTCTTTAACCTATCAATTCCGGGTAAGACCAGGATCAACAGGTTACAATTATCGTATAACGGTCAACTTACTATTCCAAATTTTCAAGGTATTTGAGGATGTGTGAATGATGTAAAATATTTCCAGAAATGTATAACGCTATCCGTAATGAATGGCTGCATCTTTGTACTGAAAATTTACAGTCTGGAATTAGATTGTCACCGCTACTATTGGTTCGTGACGACAGTCAACGGCGGAAACCAAAGAGTTTAGAAATGTTATAGCGAATCATCGTTTCTGGGAACGTGAAAAAGCGGGTAACGTGCTGGCTTAAACAAAATTATTTAATCTTTCATCAAGAATTATAAAAAGAATAAAACAACTAAAATGAAGAAATTAACTTCAAAAGACGTAAAAGTGATCGGTGATGATCTCGGCATCAATTGGAATGATGTAGCGTTGGATGAATTTACAATTGGTGTAAATGTCGAGTTTGAACACGGATCAAAATATCCGGCAACAAACATCACAAAAAATAACAAAAAAATGACAGGAAAAATTGCCTGGGCGCATTTAAAGGAGTTTCCAGATTATTACACAAGATTAAAAAAATTAGAAACGAAAGCCACAGAATATTGGAAAAAGAGAGGAAGTAACTGATCAATACTTAAAAGTGGTCCATATCTTTGGTTTTACTGCTCTTAAAATAAGGCAAAGAAACTCGTATGGAATATTGATAATCAGGGGGCTGGTGATTTGCAATCAAAATACTTATAATGGCATATGGGCTCGTAGATGGGGTCGAAAGGTTCGCAGATTAAACAAAGGAGTCTGGAGAATTATATGGTCAATCAAAACTAAATTCAGTCGAGACGATTGATCCGGAGGTTGCATTATTGACATTAGCTTAATCAAGAAAACATTACTATTTATGAATGATATGATAAGAGAAATTTCGACTGACGATGTATTTCAGCTTCTGGGTAAACCAGGAATAAAAATCATTGATATCCGGCCCATTGATGCATATAATGGCTGGTGTTTGCAGAATGAATCCCGCAGTGGACATATCAAAGGTGCGAAAAGCCTGCCGGCGAAATGGTTTGAATATATCGACTGGATTGAAATTGTACGGTCAAAGAAAATATTACCCCAACATAAAATAATCGTTTATGGATATTCTGCAGCAGAATCAGAAAAGGTGGCAAAAGTGTTTTTACATGCAGGATACAACGATTTAAGCATTTATAATCAATTTATCACAGAATGGTCTTCAAATTCAGGATTGCCAATGCAACTCCTGGAAAGGTTCCCGCAACTGGTTTATCCGCATTGGATCCAAACACTGATTTCTGGTGGAACCCCACTTCAATATAATAATTCTAAGTATGTGATATGCCATGCTCATTACCGCAACCGAGATGCCTACTTGGGCGGACATATTCCTGGGGCTATTGACCTTGATACTCTTGCGCTCGAATCGCCTGTTACATGGAACAGGCGCTCTCCGGAAGAGTTGAAGGAAGCACTTGAAAAGCATGGCATCACTTCAGACACCACAGTAATTCTTTATGGTAAATTCTTGTTCCCCAACAACGCTGATCCTTTTCCGGGCAGTGCTGCCGGTCATATTGGTGCGATACGATGTGCTTTCATTATGATGTATGCCGGGGTTAAAGATGTCAGGGTACTTAATGGCGGTTTTCAGTCGTGGCTGGATGCCGGATACGAAATAAGTACAGAAGATATGCCAAAAAAAACAGCATCTGATTTTGGACTAACAATTCCGGCAAATCCCGGTTTTGCTGTTGATTTGCCAGCAGCCAGGGAACTGTTGCAGTCAGATGATGGAAACCTGGTATGTGTACGAAGCTGGAGGGAATACATCGGTGAAGTGAGCGGGTACAATTATATCGAAAGAAAGGGCAGAATTCCCGGTGCAATATTCAGTGACTGTGGCAGTGATGCATACCACATGGAAAATTACTGCAACCTCGACCATACAACGCGTGAATATCATGAAATTGAAGAAAACCTTATAAAATCAGGTCTTTCACGCGAAAAGCACAATGTATTTTATTGCGGAACAGGATGGCGTGGCAGCGAAGCATTCTACAATGCATGGTTAATGGGTTGGCCGCGCGTTTCAGTATATGATGGCGGCTGGTTTGAATGGAGCAGCGACCCCAATAATCCTATAGAAACAGGTATTCCGTCAGGTTATCCCGTTTCATAGTGGTAGAAATAGTATTAACTTAACAGTGAATTTTAATGAATAGTCCTGAAACATCGGTCCTTATCAGAAAGCAAATTGTCATCAGGAATTATTTATGCAGTACCGGGCATGAAGAAGTATCCGAGATAATTGCTGGCCTTTCTGCCCAACAAAAGTACCTGCCAAGTAAATTTTTTTATGATGCGAATGGATCAAAACTCTTCGAAGAGATAACCCATTTACCGGAATATTATCCTACACGCACCGAAATAGCTCTGTTAAAGGAAAATGCACCACAAATCTCAAAATCCTTGAAAAACATTGATATTGTTGAACTCGGAAGCGGCGATTGTTCAAAAATATCCATCCTTCTCGATGCTATACCTTTTGAAAATATGGCAACTGTGCGTTATATTCCGGTAGATGTTAGTCGTGCTGCCATTTCGAAATCAGCAGGAATACTGGTCGAAAGATTCCCGGAAATTACAGTGCATGGCATGCTTGCCGATTTCCTTAAGCATCTCAGTATTATCCCGAAGGAAACGAAAAGGTTATTTTGTTTTTTTGGCAGCACGTTGGGCAACCTTACCAGGAATCAATCAATTCAATTTTTGATGGATTTAAAAGCCGTCATGAATCCCGGAGACCAATTATTGATTGGGCTTGATATGGTGAAGGATATACAAGTTTTGGAAGATGCATATAACGACAATCAGGGAGTTACAGCAATATTCAATAAAAACATTCTGAGTTCAGTAAACCAATACGTTAAAACATCATTTAGCCCCGACTGGTTTGAACATGCAGCCTTTTATAACCAATCAAAAGACAGAATAGAAATGCACCTTAGAGCTCTTAAGGATATAGAAATAAGCTGTATGTATTTGCAGGATAATATCCGGATAAAAAAAGGAGAAACCATTCACACTGAAAACTCCCGCAAATATACTCGACGGCACATTGTTGATTTTGCATGGATTACAGGTTTGAAAATAAATGCAGTTTATACCGACATCAAGCAATGGTTTTCACTGGTACACCTTATTACCTGATTGGCTCCACCTTCATGATTCTCCAGGTATGCTCAAACTGGGACCAAATTCGGTAATGGACCCAAAAAGACAGCGGGAGCTGTACATTAATAACCAGATCAAGAATAATCAACAATTTAATTGACAAAGAATTATGGCTAAATATTCAAAAAAAGCGCAGGACAAAATTGAAAGGGTCATGCATGAGTTTAAGACCGGAAAATTAAAATCGGGCAAAGATGGACAAGGTGGTAAAGTAAAAAATCGAAAACAGGCAATAGCGATAGGGATAAGTGAAGCAAAGGCTGAAGGAGATAAAGTTCCTGAAAGAAAATCTTAATCAGGTAAAAACAGTTTTTTACCCCAATCAGCCCGGATAGCAAATTCCATGCACCTTTGAAAAATCTCATAATTAAGATCGGGTGGATGATCGCCGGATGTTGCCCTGTCGGTATTCTCTCTTGTGAAAGACCGTTTGTCCGAAATATAGGGCAGGTAAGGCCGGATCAAATGATCAAATAGTTCTTCCGGGGGATTCCTGGCCTCATCCGGACCAGGCCTGCCAATGACTACTTTTATCCCGGTTATATTGAGCAACTTTTGTGTATAGGTGGTCAACCGCTCCATGTTCTCAGGATAGTTGCTGGTAATGTGATAAATCGATCCATGAACTGGTTTTTCGATTATCGAGAAGACCGTCTTTGCAAAATAATCCACGGGAATCAGGTTGATTTTCCCTTTATCGGGAATGTAAATTTTCATGGGAAGGTAAAGGTTCCCAGCTTCATCCAAATGAACCATGCATTCAGATGCTTTTTTCCCATTATTCTTCCTGATATCCTCAAGATAGATATCCCTGATTGCCTGGGCCGACCTGACCGGGACATAGAGTGCATTGAATTTGAGGGATCTGCCAGTTACCGAATCGCCATAAACGATGGATGGCCGGATGAGTGTATACGGGACCTCATGCCCGGCACAGCTTTCGGCAATAATCTTTTCAGCGGTGGCTTTGCTCTCTTCATATACATTCGTGAATGTTGCTGAATTTACCGGTTTTTCGGGGCATTCCGCCGAGTCGATACCCGCGGCAAAAGCGGTGCTGATAAAATGAAACCATGCGGCTTTACTTCCCGACGCAAATTTCAGGATCTCATCGAGACTCTCAACATTTGACCTGATCACCTTGCCGCGGTTCTTTTCTGCAAAACTGGTATCCGATGCACAATGAATGATGACCAATCCCCGGCTGCACAAATGATCATATTCGCTGTCGCAAAGCCCCAGCCGGTTTTGCATAAAATCTGTTTCATAAAATTCAAGCAGTTCCTCAAGGTGTGCAATCGCGAACCAGTTGAGAATTTTCCGGATTCTCTCCCTGAGAGATAACCCGCCCAAGGAGCGCCCAAAAATGACAAGTCGCTGATTTCGCTTAAGGAGCCCTGCCATGATATGACTCCCCAGGAAGCCTGTGGCGCCGGTGAGCAGGTAATTGTCAACAACCTCCATTTTTATTCTTGTCATATATAAACTCCGGCTATTGCGTTGAATAGAGAAAATTTTCCTTCCTGCTGAATCCCTGGCTGAATACATATCTTATCCAGGTTACGGTCCCGGTTTCGGCTGAATAACGCTCTATCATCATTCCAGCCTCCATCATAGCCTGCTGCATCTTCATCCGTTCATCCGGGTCATTCTGGTCGAGGTAATAATCATATTCGAAAACACACCGCTTGCCGTCATCAAGGGGAGTTATAAAGCCGTAATCATTCTTCAGCCCTTGGCCGTCTGCGATACGTTTGAATTCACTGTTAATTTCCGTTATTAGATTATTATCGATCGGCAGGTATATGATCATCGGGATCACATGTTTTTCACGCCCCATGCGCGAACTAAGAATTCTGAACATATTGAGCCAGATCGGATCGGTCATTTCAGGTTTCGAATAAAGTTTTTCAAAAAATGGACGTACCGAAGGGTCCACATCCTTCACAAGTTTGGCAGCAGAGGGTGCAAGGGCAAGTTCAATCAGGTCGGGGAAATGTTTCAGCCCGAGGTATGAGAAGGATTCCCCCTGAGAAAGTTCATCAATCATGTCAAACCATTTAACCGATGAAAGTGACGACATGCCCAGGTTCAGCATCTTCATCATACGATTGTCAAAGTAGTTAAACCCCATTTCTTTGATGGAACGGAGTGCGAATTTATCGCCGATCACCAGAACGAGGTATTCAATCTTCAGTTTCTCTTTGAAGACATCCTTGACCTGGGCAGCAAGTTTTTTAGTGGGGGAGAGGAATACTGATAAATACTCGCCCCCAAGCACACCAATGGCAATTCCTATTCTCCGCATAGCACAATCCCTCGTAAAATCAAGTGCCCCCTCAAGTGAATCGAACGGGACAAAAGCGGCCCCTTCGTCATCGGTCACCGGGTGAAGCCGGATAAATGCCGATGAGCAGATCCCGGGCACGGTTGAATCTTCCTTCCGGAATGCAAACAGGTTCGGGGCCGACCGGTCGTTTAACCTGAATACCTCCCCGTCATGACCCACAAATTCAGCATCTATGTAATTATCGGCGGCTGTGCCGTAACTCGCTGAAAATAAAGAGAAAATCCCTGAACACATGATATTGGCACACACCAGCGCTGAAGGTTCAGCAACGTTAACCCTGAAACCGCGCTTTACCACTGCTTTTTGAAGATCGAACGCGGCTACGCCGGGCCCTACCTTCACTAACCAGTTCTTTTCGTCAAATTCAATGGTTTTCATTCTTCCAAGGTCAATAACGGCGCCTTCACTCATTACAAAACCCATGACACTTGAACCGTTTCCCCGCACTGCATAAGGGATTTTATGACGGCTCAGGACTTTTACCACGGCAGAGATTTCTGCGGTTGATCCTGGCATGATCACATAATCCGGCATCCGGGGCGCAGCAACCGGACTGGGGTCATGAGAATAGGTAAGGGCTACCGCACGATCATTGGTAGCCCAAAAGACACCAACAATATCTTTGATTTCATCAAGGATATTGTCATCTTCAGCAGCAATTACTTCACCACCATTATCAAGGTGAAGTTTTACAAGTTCCTTGAGCGCCCTCATGACACCCGTTGGCTTCATCTCTGTAATAAAATAACACTGGTAGTCGCATTTGCCGCAAAGATCGCAGGTATCGGCAATCTCAATGCATTTTTCAGTCACAGGGACCCTTTTCTCAGCCAGGGCAGCGTAAAGATCCATCCTTCCCTGGGGATAAAAGCTGACATAATGTTTTTCTTCCCCGGATTTGCAAAGTCCCGTGTCCAGGAAATCTATTTTGCACATGGCATAATGCCTGCAACTTTTGGCAATTTTTAAAATATCATTCATTTCTGTGGAAATTAATATTTCATGAAACCTGAGACTATCATTTGCGGGAAGTAAACATTATTAAAAAGATCAAACACGACTTGATAAAGGTAACCATATTTGCGGTAATTCAATGCTAAGGATTATCTTACAGGGAAAAAAGATTGGATTATATATTCGGATTGTTCCTGCCTTTTGCACCTATTCAACCGCCCTTTGATGCATGCACCCCTGGTTTTTGGCACGGCATCGTGATCATCTTGTTTCAGACATTCGAATAAACAGCAAGATTTGCACATATCTCCCTTGGATATGCAAATTTCATGGGCATGAATCCTATGACTTTTGTAGTCAAAAAAACGATGACTATGAAAATATCAACCTTCTTCCTTGCAGCCTTTTTTTTATCGGCACTGACCGGTAGAGTGCAAAGTCAGACGATTCCAGCAGGAACCATAAAAGGAAGAGTATTTGACAAAATGACCAGGCAGAGCCTTCCCGGGGCGGTAATAGTGCTTAAGGGAACAGAGACAGGTACAGCCTCCGATACCTCCGGAGCCTTTACCCTGAATAATGTCAGGGAAGGTTTATATATTCTTGTGATCAGTTTCGTAGGCTACCAGGAAAAAACGATCAATGAAGTCGGGGTGACAAGAAACAAAACAACGTACTTCGAGACCGAACTGGAAGAGGCTGTTATCTCTATGAAGGAGGTCACCGTAACTGCTCACCGGTTTGAAAACCCACGGCTGACACCGGTTTCAACCTATGGTTTTTCCCGTGAGGAGATTTCACGCAATCCAGGTGCCCAGGGCGACATATTCCGGGCGATCGGCATGTTGCCGGGGGTATCGAGCAGCGGGGGTGAATTTTCCGCAATCGCTGTCAGGGGACAGGGTACCAGGGACAATGTTTATTTGGTCGACGAAATACCGGTCACCGAGCTAGGCCATCTTGAGGGCTCTCCTTCCCCCTCAGGGTTTGATGACCCGAATGGCGGACGGTTCAGTATTTTCGCCCCCAGGGTAATCGACAATGCAGCATTCCAGGGAGGGGGATTTAGTGCAATATACGGAAGACGAAGCGCCTCCTGCCTGGGATTGAACATCAAGGAGGGGAACAGGGAAGATTTTACCATCGACGGACAACTTGACCTGATGGGAATTACCTTCAACTATGACGGACCAAGTTACGCGCTGAAAAATACAAGCCTGTTCCTGTCGGCCCGCTATCAGAACCTGAAACAGGTGGAAAACATAGCCAACCTGAAGGACCTTGGCCTTCCCGTATATGAGGACCTGATCTTTAAATCGACCTCCCGGCTTGGGTCTAAAAACAAACTTTCCGTCATCGCAGTATGGGCACCCGAAACATTCAGGAGGACAGTCGACAATGTAAAGGAGGATAAGCAGCTTAATAGTCTTTTCACAGCCGACCGGAAAGAAAGCAAGATCATATCCGGCATAAACCTCACTACCCTGATGGGCAAAAACAACTTCCTGGAAAATATTCTTTATTTTACACGCACAGCATCGAAAAACTCTTATGGATTGTCTTACCCGCTCACCGATTCATCAGGCGCCGTGCTGAACGGTAACGATCTCCCGTTCGAAAATGGGATCAAAACAATCGATTATTCTGAGTCGAAGCTTGGCTGGAGGGTGATTCATTCCATCCGCTTTGCCAACGGTTCCACTCTCTCAACAGGCATTGACCTGGACCGGGTTGACCTGAGCAATTTCCGCAAGTTAAGCCATACCGACACCTCCTATGTGTTTAATACCGGAGACTTGAGGCCGGGGCCCCTGCAGTACTATACCCTGACCGATCCCACATTTTTTAATGTCGACGTTAAAAAAACCGGATACAATGCATCTGTCTATGCCAACTATTCGTTTACCATCCTGAAAAGATTATCACTCAATGCGGGTATCCGTTACGATTACACGGGGTTTGCCAGGCAGAACACCCTATCACCCCGGTTAAGCGGCAGCTTTCAGTTGAATGAAACCAGCAGCCTGAATTTTGCAGCCGGCATTTTTTACCAGGACCCGGTTTATTCTGAAATTGCCGATCAGCCTTCCGGCAGGAACCTGCAGGAGGAAAAACTCACCTCAGTTATCGCAGGATACAAAAAGTACTTCAACCCTGATCTGAAACTTACGATTGAGGGCTGGTATAAGAAACTCGACAACCTGGTCGTCAGGCCGGTAATTGGAGCAGTTGAACAAAACAATTCAGGCGATGGGTATGCCTACGGCGCCGATGTAAGCCTGACTAAGAGACTGACAAAGAAGATCCACGGACAAATAGGATACTCCTACATGCAAAGCAGGCGGAACGACCACAATGGGATGGGTGAGTATGACTTCGCATTCAGCCAGCCGCACCAGTTGAATGCTTTAATCGGGTATATGCCCGGTAAGCACTGGATACTGTCGGCCAAGTTCCGTTATGCCACGGGCAAACCAACCAATGAATATATCGTACATAGCAACATTTTCAATACATCCTCCAATATCCGTTATTCAGAGGAGATCACCGGGCAGAACAAAAGGCGGTTGCCCGACTTTATCAGCCTTGACATCCGGGCAGACTACCGGTTCCAGATCAGACAGTTGGGACTGACAGCATTTGTTGATATTGTCGACATACTTAACAGGCAGAATCCCAATGGAGAAGGTTTCAACTACATTTACGGCAAAACCTATTATGAGGGAATTTCAATTTTCCCGACATTCGGGATCAAATTCCAGCTGTAAGACTGATTTGAAATGGTACATATCGGGGTGTAAATAAAGCAACAAAAGGCGGAGGTTATCCTTCCGCCTTTGTTTTAATCGTAGAATCCGGTTTGTTTTTGCCTTTATTTCTTGCTTCGGGTGTTAATCCTAAAAGGCAGATATAACGGGCAGAAACTCAATAAGCTTGTCAGGATAAATACTCCGGCAAAGATCAGTAAAATGATTGCGATGGTTCCTGAAATTACATGTGTGAAATACAGGATGATTACTAATGCTGCAATCACTAACCTGATTGCGATGTCGATGGTTCCCATGTTTTTTTTCATAAGGCTCAAGTTTTAGGTTAAGAAATTAAGCTGTAAAAATATAATGCTGCAAGCGCAAGAAAGAATATCATTGTTGCAACACTTTTAATTTGAAACATTCTCATACTATCATGTAAATTTAAACAAATAAGACAACCTCATTCTTTAACCTGTATTATTCACAAACCCAAAATTCGACAAAAGCGGATGCCTTTGGCATCGGGGAACAGAAAATTGTTTTTCGTGAGGGGGATATGATAGTGGGCTTTCCGGCTTGATCTTGAAAAAGCATATTTTGTTACCCGT
>CAIKNA010000378.1 GCA_903828645.1 uncultured Bacteroidales bacterium | reverse complement strand
CCTTCACAATATCCACCCTTGTTTGTGGCAGTCATGGCATAGGTATTCGGTTTTGGATTTACTGTCACCGTGAACGAAGGTCCAGTTTGATTGACCATGCAGTTTGCATCAGATACCGAAAGGATAGTATAGGTTGTGGTGGCAATCGGTGTGACGCTCAGGCTGTAGGGACTTGATGGAATATTGTTGATGGTAAAATTGTTCAGGCCATCCGTATAAATGATATTCCACGGGCCCAACCCGCCCAGCGTCATCACCACAAAACCGGTGGAATCTTCGCAAATCATTCCGGTTCCGCCCAGGCTTATGGATGGAAGTGGTTTGAAATCAATCCTGACGGTATCAATATCAACCTGTGGAGCGCATTGCTGTAAACCGTTTACAGTCATGACAAGTTTCACAAACCCGTGCTGGTTATCCGCCGGGCCAGGGGTATAGTGCGCCTGTAAAAGGGAAGGGTTATCGAATACACCGTCCCCGAGCGTGCTCCAGAGCGCAGACATGTAATGGATTGCGGAACCATGCAGCGGGATCGCCAGGTTCGGGCAGGACAGCGTATCATTTCCTGCATTGGCAACCGGCATTGGGTGTAGGGAAAGCACCAGGCTGTCGGAGACTTTCTCCGTAATACAATCAAGTTGTCCGTGTACCGTCAGTTTCAGGATAACCGAACCGGTTAAAATATCCAAGGTTCCCGATGTATAAACCGGGCTGAGGGTTGCGGTGTTGTTAAAGGTCCCATCGCCCGTCGTGGTCCACAGCAGATCAGAATTGCGTTGTGTCGTCGCGAACACATGATATACCTGGTTTGCACAAATAACGGTATCTCGGCCTACATCCACCAAAGGGAGCTTATTCAGGGTAAGTTTCATCGTATCACGGCGCACTTCCGTTGAGCAATGCGATAATCCCATTGCCGAAAGGACGAGCCTTACGCTGCCAACCATCCTGTCACTGGTCCCCGCGGTATAACTGGCATCTACCAGCGAGGGGTTGTCAAACACCCCATCACCCATGGTAGTCCACAATACAGCGGATTGATGCTGTGCAATGCCTGAAAGCCGGTAAGTCCAGTTTTCGCAGATCGTAGCATCAGGACCGGCATTTGCAACAGGTAAAGGCTGAATATATACCCTCATGAAATCAGAGGTAGTATCATTCTGGCAGGTCAGGGTTCCGTGGACAACCAATCTCAGCAGTACCTGGCCGGCAGTTTTATCCAGTGTGCCGGGAGTATACACAGGGTTAAGAACATTAGAATTGTCAAATGTTCCGTCACCGGTGGTAGTCCAGTGCATTAGCGACACATGCTGGGCGGTCCCGTTCAGGGCTGCAGTTTGGGTCGAACAAATGGTGTCATTTGGTCCTGCATCAACCACCGGGAACGGATTGATGATCACGACCATTGTGTCCGAAACAGCGTGGGAAAGACAAGCAGGCGATCCATGAGCGGTTAAAACCAGGTTGACCAATCCTGAGGAGATATCGGTTATCCCCGCGGTATAAACCGGGTTGAGTATGGTGGGATCAGAGAAAACACCGTCACCCAGGGTACTCCATTGTAATGTTGAATAATCGGTGGCAATTCCAGAAAGTTGTAGAGTATGCGTTGCGCAGATAAGCGTATCATTACCTGAATGGGCAACCGGCCCTGCTGTTATAACAACCCGCCTGGGCATGGTATCAGAACAGGATGTTGCATCGATTTTACCAATAATAAAATAGTTTCCTGCAGGCTGCGGCCCGAATGATAGCGGGTAGCCCGATCCGGGTACAGGAATGCCGATAGCAAAACCGTTCCTGTAAAGCTGGTAAGAAACACCCAACTGTGAACCTGAAAGTCCGACTTCAGTGGGGGAGCAATTGGCACCTACAGGAGTGATATCAAAGGCCAATGGTCCTGCAAGGATATTGGTACTGCCCGACATCACGGTATCGCAATGGGTCGCATTGTCAACTGCTTTTACCGTATAATTACCGACAAGGTACTGTGGCCCGAAATGGATAATGGAGTTATTACCGGGAACAATTGAAACAAGCCCGTTATTCCTCAGCAACTCATAAGTCACACCGGTATGCGAACCATTGAGGTAGATGTCCGTCCCTGCACACTGGTTCCCCTGGGGTTGTACAAGATAAATAGTCGGGGCAGGTTGCAAAACCGATGTTCCATTCATTATAGAATGGCAGGCAAGGCCACCGGCAACGGCCTGAATCGTATAATTTCCTGAATAGGCCTGGCTGCCAAACCAGATGGCACCTCCGTTACCTATAATGGGCCCCCCGGCTATTATGGAACCATCCCGGATGAGCGTATAACTTACACCGGGGTCTGAACCATCTAGGCCAATGGGCATATTGACACACAGGATGCCATTTGGAATAATGTTGTATTTAGTGGGTGAAGCAATAATCCTCAAACTGTCAGCCATCGGGTATTGGCAGTTTGTTGGCTTATTCACGGCCATGATTTTATAGACCCCGCTGGTCTGGTAGGTTCCGAACAACAACGGACCGCCATTCCCCATAATGCTATCGAGTACAATGGTTCCATTAAGTACCAACCGGTATAACTTCCCGGACTGGGAGCCATTCAGCCTTACAATCGCAGGGGAACAGGTATCACCCGAAGGCAAAATATTGTAAACCACAGGAAGTGGCTGGATCGTATCATGCCCGGTCATCCAATAATAACAATTGGTAAGGGGATTGAAAGCCACGATGGTATAGATACCCGGCAGATTCTGTGAGCCAAAACCGATGGCCAACCCTGTTCCGGTAACGGGTGCCCCGACATTGATCAGGCTATCACGCCTGAGCTGGTATGAAATGCCCAACTCTGAACCGACAAGACCAATGGTTGTAGGGGAACAATTGATCCCTACAGGATTTATACTGAATGCAACAGGTCCGGGAAGGATGGTTGTACTGCCGCCCATCACTGTATCACAGTTTGAAAGGTTGTAAACGGCCTTTACGGTATAATTCCCGGCAAGGCTCTGGGCTCCAAAATCCAGGACAGTTCCTGTCCCTTGTTTTGTCGGAGGCTGGACAATGTTATCCCTCAACAGGGTATATGTGACACCTACCTGGGATCCATTCAGAAAGATGTGGATCCCTGCGCACTGGCTCCCCTGGGGCTCAACCTGGTAAATGGTTGGCAGTGGATGCAAGACAGCACTTCCGTTCATATCCGAATGACAAAGAGTTATCCCAAAAACACCCTCCACCGTGTAGGTCCCAGGATTGACTTGGTAACCAAAATTGATGGGACCACCATTCCCTGGCACGGGGCCGGCGACAATGATCCATCCATCGCGGATGAGTGTATACGTGACACCAACCTGGGATCCATCGATCCCGACGATTGAATTGGCGCAGGCCATTCCGTTCGGAATAATATTGTATTTGATGGGTGCGGGAAAGATCCGCAGGCTGTCTGCCATCCAGTATCCGCAATGCGTGAGGGTATTAATGGCAAAAATTCTATAAACGCCGGCAGTAGTATACTGACCAAACAGCAATGGCTGCCCGGTTCCGTTTAAACTGTCCAGTATCTGGTTCCCATTCAGCATAAGCCTGTAACGAATGCCCAATTGCGACCCGTCGAGCCTGACATTGGCCGGGGCACACGTATCGCCGGAAGGTAAAATATTGTAAACAATCGGTGGCGGTTGGATGGTTGCATTTCCATTCATCGGTGAAAAACAATGGGTAAGCGGGTTGACAGCAACAACACTGTAAACTCCTGGAAGATATTGTGGCCCGAAGTTCAGAACCAGGCCATTTCCTGGCACCTGGGGACCAACATTAATAGTGGAGTTTCTTAGCATCTGGTAATTGATCCCGGTTTCAGAACCGGAAAGCCAGACATTTTCGCCCGGGCAGAGGATTCCTGGGGGATTGACTACAAACACCTGCGGCGCCGGATGCAGGGTGACCGTTCCGATCATGTCCATCTTGCAGAGTGTAACAGCATTGACTCCTACAACATGATATGTGCCGGTGTCATACTGGTGGCCGAAAGTAAGTAGTCCAAACAATCCGGTACCAGGTACCATAAGGATAGTATCATTTCCCTTTATCAGGTAGTAATTAATCCCGGCCTGTGAGCCATTAATCAGCACTTCGGTACCGTAACAGGTATCGCCCTGCGGGACCATAAGATAGGCCACCGGAAGGGGATTGACGATGATAACGGCGTTGCCAGTCATAGTACGAGTTAGCCCTGTTGATGTCGTTACTCCCTTAACTGTATATGTGCCTGGTAGATTGAAAAGCCCAAAATCCATGATATTACCTGTTCCCGGAAAGACGGCAATACTATCACCATTGCGCTTTAAAATGTAATTTACACCGATTTCTGAATCATCCAGGCCAATGGACTTCCCCAGATCTCCAAGACATATAGCTCCACCACCTGTGACATTGTAAATCGTCGGCCAGGGATTGATAACCACTGTAGCACTACCAAGCATATCAACACTGCACACCGGGTTGGTAGTTGTATAGGCAATGACTTTATAAACACCTGCCGCAGGTTGGTTCCCAAATGAGATAGGAAAACCGGTACCACTTACATGTGGTAAAATTGGTGTTACATTATTAAGTACCAGCTCATATTCT
>CAIKNA010000377.1 GCA_903828645.1 uncultured Bacteroidales bacterium | reverse complement strand
TTTATTCGGCGTCTTTTTCGGCTGATTCCCCGGTCAGATGTTTCAGGATTAATCGTTGGTTGTTCAGCTGCTTTGTTAACAGATCAACTATGTCATTGATACGCCAATACCAAAGCATGACAAACCTGAAAAGCAAAAATAGAAGTACTGCAACAATGATAAAAATGACCATAATTCCGAACATTTCAGCCGATGATGTCATGATTTTAGGTTTAAATTGTTTCGGTAAAGTTATTGTTTTTTGAATTATCATTAGAAGGAGTTTCACCTTACCTTTATTCACTAAAACCAAATTAGTGGAACCGCTACCATCTTAAATTTCGATTCTGATTCCGGATTTGATCACCAATATCAATCACTATTCCTCTCTCTTATGCATTGGCTTTGATCAGGGAGGTGTCTTGAAAACACTGAGGTTAGCCCCTTGAAAATACAATTAACCCGGTGGCTCCATGCGCAATAAAGAAACAAGAAACGACCAATCCAAGCCAATTTTTCCCGATCTGGAACCCATTCAGAATCACATCAGAGGATTGAAAGATAATGATGCAGGCAACCAATGTTGCACCCGCTGTTATATTACCAATTTTATAGAACAATTGAAACTCCCGTTCATCCCATTTCTTCCTACGAAGGAATATAGAACCAGCATATAATGCCGCAACAGCCATACCTGCAGTCCCGAATATTAAAATGGCGATCAGCATAAGAATGCCAACTGTTAATTCATAGATAAATCTTTTTTCCATTGGAATACAATTTATTCCCTACTCATTTGGCTTTTCGGTTGCGCCCCGTTTTTTAGAGTGATTTCTGGTCTCTACTTTTCCTTTTCAATCATTTAAGTAAAAAACATCTTCGACCCGACAATCAAAGAACTCGGCCAGTTTCAATGCCAGGGTTACAGAAGGATTGAATTTCCCGTTCTCAATCGCATGGATCGTCTGCCGCGAAACATAAACCTGTTTTGCAAGTTCATCCTGTGTTATTTGGTTTTTATTAAACCTCTTGACCTTTAAATTATTCGATAACGTCATGTTGCTGGTCAATTAAATTAACACAGCAAAAGTATATAATAATTGTCATAATGTCAAGTATTATATACATTTATTTGAAAAATAATGTCGTTTTAGATTTTTTCTATATCATGAGCCGTTCAGGATCAGAAACTTAACCTGGTTGGATGATCTGAATTGCCGGAAGCCGATATCACGGAGCGGCTAACGAGTATTATAGTGAAATGCATACCGGCAATTTTATGGATATCTGGATAGTTTTATGATCTTTCCCAGTTCCACGGCCTTTTCATTAGTCAGCCGGATAAAATAAATTCCGCTTGGGAGATTGCTGATGTCAATTTGTGTTTTGGACCCTGTGATTTGGCTTGTAATGCACGGTTGACCGATAAAATTCGTTACCGATAGATGGCTTTGGGTCGAACTGTTGATGGTTTCAATTGTTATTTGATCTGTTGATGGATTGGGATAAAACAATAACCTTGATTCCTTTGGCTCATTGACCCCGACAAAAACGGAATCATATTTCATTACCGTTGCTTCTTGCGAATTTGCATAATCCTCATATGCTATAAAGGGGTGACCGGATAAATTAAATGCAAGGCTTGTGTAATCAGCATCAAACACTGAAAAACCATTAATTCCTACATAAGCCCAATTGTTTCCGTCAAATTTACTTAACGTTGCTTTCCCAAAGTTATAAATGTCTTTATATGCTACATATGGGAGACCATCAACCGGATTGAAAGCGAGACTTATGAAGCTGGCATTGCCTTCTGAAAAACCCGCATTTCCAACATTCGTCCAATTCGTTCCGTCAAATTTCATTACTGTAACTCCATAGTTCCCATATGAAAACGCCACGCAGGGCTCTCCGGAAGCACTAAAGGCAAGACTCGTATAACCAGCGGAATTTCCCGAGAAACCCGCTGGTCCCACATTAACCCAGTTGGTTCCGTCAAATTTCATGACTGTCGCTTTTTGTGAATTTCCCCAATCCTGGTAAGCCACATAAGGCTGCCCGGCCAGGCTGAAGGCTATGTTTGTATAATCAGCCTCGCCTGATGAGAAGCCTGCCGACCCCACCTTCATCCAATTTGTTCCGTCAAATTTCATTACAGTTGCTTTCTTGAAATTAACAGAATCCTGATAAGCCACATAAGGCTGTCCGGTCAGGCTGAAGGCGAGAGTAGTATAATTAGCCTCTCCTGCAGAAAACCCGCCTGTCCCGACAACGACCCAATTGTTTCCGTCAAATTTCATCACGGTGGTTTTATAGGAGTTTGCCCTGTCTTCAAACGACACATAGACCTGTCCGTTTGGGCTGAAGGCAAGGTCTAAACACCAGGCAACATCAGATGAAAAACCTGCGTTTCCCACATTAACCCACGTGTTTCCGTCAAATTTCATAACGGATGCCTTTTTGGAATTTGCCCAATCCTGGAAAGCTATATAGGGCTCACCGGATGGACTGATAGCGAGGCTGGTAAATTTTGCTTCTCCCATTGAGAAACCGGCATTTCCAACATTCATCCACATATAATCCAATGGTGAAGATTTGAAGGAGTTTTGCTGTGCGGACAGAATCCCCGGAAACAGGAACATAAAAAGGTAAAACAGTCTTTTCATAATACACATATTTTAGGGTAACCGGTTGATTATCCAATGCAGGAAGACTCAAAAATAATGAAAAACAGGACACGTTAACAGATAAGGATAGATTTTTTCTTCAAATACGATCCTGAATTCTGCCGGATGGAAACCTTCCCGGATGCCGCTTACTAGATGACAAAGAAAAGCCGGAACACCAATGTATGGGATCCCGGCCTTCATGCCTCCTCCCTCTTGGGGAGGGGCAGGGGAGGGGGTGCTACCTCGTCCTGATCAATTTAATGGTTTCAACATAATCATCTGCAACGACCTTTACAAAGTAGAGACCTGCCGGAATTTCGGAGAAACGGAATTCATGTTTCTTCTCACCGGTCATCTGTCCGGTCATCACCTTCCCGCCGCTCATGCTGTAAACTTCAACCTTCACGTTCCCATAGGTTTTATCACCCTTTTGAACGAGTGTAAAGTTGCCGTTGGTCGGGTTAGGGTAGAGGGTGAAAAAAGCGTGGGAGAGGCTCACCGGTGGTTCATCCATTCCGGTTGCAGCTGCAACGATTGGTGCGGATGGGTTGGTACAGAAATTCTGTGAAATGTAGCCATGCATGTATGCATTATACGCTACATGGGTTCCAGGTTCAAACAGGATGTTCTGGCCTGCGATGAAGGTCGCATTGCCCGATGGGGCTGAAACAACAAAAGTTGAGGTTCCGCCTGCCACGGTAATGGTGAGGCGGGCATTATAGCAAACCGTGGTGGATGCCGTTCCTGACACAGAAGTATTGGCACACACAGGGTTTGTCACCCCGACAGACCAACTCCCGGTCCTGGAACAAAGGTGGAGATCGGTAATCGTTACCGTGTAAGTCCCGGGACTTAGTCCTGAAAGGTCTTGTGTCGTGGCACTGTTACTCCATGTATAATTGTAACCGGGGGTTCCCCCTGCCACGCTGAGATCGATGCTGCCATCGGATGCCCCCGGGCACGCGGCATTCGTGGTTGAGGCAGTGAGGCCGAGGTCAACAGGCTGGACTACCACAAATGATCCTGTAACAGTGGTGCTGTTGGCATCAGTTATCGTGACCGAATAGGCTCCTGCTGTCAATCCTGTGAGCGATGAAGTCGTTGCCAGGTTGCTCCACAAATACTGATAGGGAGTTACACCGCCAGACACAATGGTTGTAACCGACCCGTTTGACCCTCCGGAACAGGAAACGTTTGTTATGGATGCAAGAAGGGAAATCGGGTCTGAAACAACGGTAACCGTCACATCATGGCTGCCGGTACAACCCGTCATGGATAGTCCGTGAGCCGTATAGGTGATGGTAACCGGTGAATTAGTGTAAACGGTTGCGAGAGGTTCTCCCCCATAGGGCGTGCCCAAGCCTGAAGTGGTGTACAGATTGGTGACGGGCGACCAGGTAATGGCAGCCGCCGGATCAGACGGAATAGAAGCGGCAAGTGACTGCACGGTACCTGCCACGATCACCGGGGCAGACGGAGAAATAGAGGGTGTTGGTGATGGAAGGACGGCAACATTCACCGATGCTGTCGAACTGCACCCGCCAATCCCTGTGGCAGTGACTAAGTAATTGGTCGGTACGGTTTCCGTTACACCAACAGGATTCTGAAGCGACGAAGTAAACCCGGAAGGGGTTGAGGTCCATGAGAAAATACCGAGAGGCGTGCCGGTTAACAACACATCATCCAGGCACCAGAAGTATCCCCAGTTCGACATGTATCTCCAGCGCAATTTTACATTGGGATATCCCATGTAAATGGCCGGAACATTTATAGTGGCGGTGACAGCAACCTGTGCATTGTTGGCGATTGTGCCTTTATCCGATCCTTCATAACTCTGAAGATCCGTCCAGGTGGCTCCTCCATCGGTTGAAATGGAAACACGCACCTGTTCCGGAGGAACACTTGTTGCCCAATACCTGTAGACATGCTTGAAGGTAAGTGTTGCATCGCCTGTAAAACCAGCAGTACTGAATGATGGTGAATACATTTTGGTCCGGGTAAAACTTCCGTTGCCCCCCGCGTCGGGATTTGAATAGACGAATTTACTTCCCGTGATGGAGAAGTTGAGGAATGTTGCCGCACCGGTTGGATCCGTATAAGGTGCATTCTGAATATGGAACATCTGGCCCGGAACGTTTGTTCCCGTCGACAGGGAATCTTCAAAGAACCATCCCGCAGCACCTGTTTCAAACCCTTCAGAAAGAATGGTAGCTGCACCAGTTATGGTTGCACCTGAAAACAGGTTAAACGGTGTTCCGGGGCAAACAAATGCAATACTTGATGACGCAGTAACCCCGGTAGGGTTCTGGTTTACTATCAGCGTTTTGGAAGCAATCGCCGTGCAGGATCCAGGGCTTGTTACCGTAACTGAATAGACTGTTGTGGAAGCCGGGTTCACACCAATCGACTGTGTTGTTTCACCGGTGCTCCATAACCATGCAGTACCTGTTCCGCCATTTTCATTCAATGTTACTGCCGGATCGCTGGAACATTTTGCCGAAGGACCGGAAATGGACGCAACGGAAGAATAAACCGAAATGGTTACAAGCGTTGAATTATCCGTGCTGGCATTGGTCGCACAGGTCACTCTTAACCAATAATACGTAGTTGCCGAAACCACGCCTGTTGTAAGTGTCGCTGGATTGTTCTGACCCGCTACCGGGTTTCCAAAGTTAGGATAATCACTCAGTGTGGCGGAGGAGATCCATTGGAAAGTACTTCCTGTACCAACAGAATAACCCATGGCGGTAATAACAGGAGTACCTGACACGCAAAATGACGTGCTTCCTGAAGCGGTTCCGCCTGCGGCGGCAACGCAAACCGGGGGCAGAAATTCATCTGCACCAATGTCGGGCGTTACCAGGCTTCTTAAGCTGCAGTCAATATCATCCGTAACAGGCACGGGTGTCCCAAGATCACCTAACACGGGATTGAAGGCCGGGGAAAGATGAAGGTCGTAAGGTCCGGCGAATACCGGCAATGCGTTTACCGATGCTGCGTCATTACCTGTAGCTGCCTGCCAGTTGGCTAACGTGACATTGTTTGTTCCGGAAACAACAGTCCCGGTAATACCGATGGTGTATGTTCCCGGACCGGCACCTGCCGCGTACAGATCATTGTAATTGGAGATCAGGGTCGTATAGGTGCTGTAACCCAGCGCAATTGCCGCAAATCGCAATGTGGCACCGGTGTTTCCAAGCTGCGTATTGGAGAAAATGTTGTCCCTGAGGTCAAGAACAGGTGCCGTGGAATTGGTAACAGCCAGGCAGGCTGAGGTCTGAGTCGCAGCCGATGTGCCTGCAATGGTGCCCTGCATTGAAACAGTGTTGTAATACACATTGGTGGTTGAACCGGCTCCGCCGCCCAGTACAATACCACCAGCAAAATCACCGGAGGTGCCGTTCGCACTAACACCAGATATCATGTTGTTGGCAATCAGGGTGGTTCCCGAAGTGGCTGCACATACGCCAATGCCATACGCTGAAAATGTCCCTGTGTTCACGATACTGCCGATGAAATTTTTGGTGATCGTTGCGTTGGTAACTTCATTTCCGCCCGAAGTTGTGGCACTCATACTGATACCAAAACCAGCGCTAATACCAAATACATCCGGTAAATAGGTTTGACTGATCCCGTCAACCTGGTTGCAGGAAATAGTCAGGTTGTTTTCAAATCCGGTCCAGATCCCGCCCCTCGCAACGTTATTGGGTAAAGCAGTGTTGATCAGGTTCATGGAAATGACATTTCCGGTGTTTTTCGCTGCCGCACCCGCGCCTTGCGTATAGATGCCGTACTGTGTTTTGCTGATGCTGTTGTTGACGAACGAGTTGAAATTATTGCCCGCTCCCAAACTTGTAGTGCTGATTGTGGAACTTCCCGAGCCCACACCAAACAGGGTTTGCGTATTACCGCTGCCTGCCAGGTTGCAATTCTTGACCGTATTGTTTGTGGCCCCGTCGCTGCCGTTGGTTTGAAGCCATACCACTGCGCTCGTTGTTCCTGCGTTTGAATTTGTGATGGTCAGGTCTCTTGAAGCGGGGGTTGAACAGCATGCATTCACCGTGTTCCCGGTCGATCCGTCAATGATTACATAATCTGAACCGTTTAAGGTAAATATGGCAGTGGTACTTCCCCCAGTCACTGCGACAGTAGTATTCGCAAGTGTCGGTTTAATGGTAAGCGTATTTACAGCGCTTGCATCTGAATTGGCATTGATCGTGAGGGCAGCAGCTTCTGTGTAGGCTGCATCGGTTAACAGGAATGTAACCGGACCCATAAGACAGGAGGAGTTATAGGAACTGACAGCTGCAGTTAAAGTTGGATAAACCTGACCCGCTCCCACATTATAATTGCCCCCGATAGCGTTCAGTATCGCATAGGTCAAAGGAGTTCCCGGCGGTGTGGTAACCGTGTTCACATTGATAAGCACCAGGCCCCCCGATGGGATGCCGCCTGCATTTCCTGCAACATCCTGCGCAACGATAAAGTAGTCAACTACATCCGCCACGACAACACCACCCACCAGTGCATAGTTGATCGTAAAAGTCCAGGAGCCCGAACTGATCGTTCCGGAAGTTAATGAACCCGCGGCAGAAATATATGCGCCACCATTTTTGCGGAAATAGATCCTTGGCTTGAAAGCCGCATTGTCCACTCCGCTGGCATCGCTCAATACAGCTGTAACAGTGCGGTTGACAAGGTTGCATGAATTGCCTGCCAGCGTGACGGATGCAATGGAAGGAGCCGTTACATCAATGGCAATGCCGGCAAATTCATCGGCACCGATATCAGGGATGGCACCATTGCGAAGGTCGCCATCATAGTCATCGGTAATACCGGTAATGGGAGCGCCTCCGCTTTCAAGCTGGGTAGGTACCGAAGGACTTATATGAAGGAAATTTCCATTGCCACAGGTTGCACTTAAGAAGGTAGGCGTTGAAATAAGGTTTTCGGTAACAGAAGCTGCATCGCGCGAAGCTACCTGCGCTTTATAGGCCACAAGCGTCTGATCAGAGTTGGTTCCGTCATAAAAAATCAGGTTGGAAGCACCCGGAGTTCCTGCATAGAATAAATTATTATTCGAAGCTGCTGCATAAGAGGTCAGCGTGGTGGATGACCTGCGGTGAGCGACTGTTAATCCGGTGCCATTCGCGGTTGATGTATTGTGAAATATATTGTTGCGAAGGGTTACTGTGGACGACGTCGAAACCGAAACTGCACTGGAACCGAACAATGCACCGGTGCTTGAGGCATTGAGATTGACAGTATTATAATAAATGTTGTTGGTGGTTCCGCCTGAAATGTTCATGCCGGTCACAGGATTTGCTGCATTGGCGGCAGGCGCTCTTAAATCGCCGATAAGATTGTTATAAACAGTATTGGTTGCTCCCCCGGATACTGTAATACCCGAAACCGAAGGATTGGTGCTCGTGGAGGAGATGCCGCAAATTCTGTTCCTGTAAACATTGTTGGCTGCGCCACCCGAAATTGATATTCCAACGATTGATCCGGCGGTTCCGCCGGTTGTGCCTGTGCTGTTTAATGAATATACCTGGTTGAGGCTGATATCATTTGTTGAGCCGGTGGATTCGGAAATACCGGTAAAGGAGGCACCGCCTGCACCACCTGAAGTTGTATAGAAGTTGTAAACCTGGTTGTTCTGAATGGTTTTTAACCCTATAACACCAAATTCAACAATACCCCTGAGTGTACCGGTTGAGGGGGTGGAAAAATTACGGACAACATTGCCGTTTATGGTAACATTTACAGCACTGGATAACCCGTAGATCCCGTCCACGCTCCCTGTTGAGGCTAGGGCAGTATAGCTTATTCCGTCAATGGTGTTGTTATTGGCTATAAAATTCGTGGGACTGGTCGTTTTAATAATGCGCCATGATCCTGATAAGCCGCTTCTTGTAATGCCGGAAATGGAATTGCCGCTGGCCGTAGCTGTCGTCGGGGAGCCGGTCTCGATCATGATATGGGTGCCGGTACCCGCCAGGTCAAAGCCCGACATGGTATTGACGTCAATATTAACGGTTGATGCGGTAGAGCCATTGTTGATTCCCGTCCATACACCTGTTGTTGCATTCGTATTGGCACCGCTAACCGTATTGCCGGTGATCGAAATGGTGTTTGTAGTCCCGGAGGAGCCGCTCTGGTTATCAATGGCTGTGCAGGTCGACGCGGTAGCCCCGGTTTTAAGGGTTACATGGTTATTTGAAATGGTGGCATTGGCACTTGTCGCCGTGTTCAGGTAAATTCCCCTGAAAGTTGTCGCATGATTTACATTGGCCCCGGTGTTATTATTGACTGTGTTATTGGAAACATTGATTGAATATTGAGCCAGTGTTCTGATGCCTGCTGACGGGTTGGTTGTTGCGCCTCCGCCAAAATCGAGGATGTTGTTTCCTGTTGCGGGCGAACTTCCGCCAATGTCGTTGTTGAAATCACATGTGGTGAATGGGGTAGTTCCCGCAAAACCAATGAGCCCCATTCCGTAGTTTCCGCCATTTATCGTATTGGCGTAGAACCTGTTGCCTGAGTTCGTTCCTGCTGCAGCAACCGGGGTTAAAGCTGTCGTCGCGGCAGTGGCCGTTGAGTTGATGACCAGTATGCCGACAGAACCTTCGATCATGGGGGAGGTTCCTAAAGCATTGTTGATGGTTTTTACATTGATCGTACAATTCTGAATGGTGTTATTCTGTGCGCCATCTGAAAGGTTGGCCTTGAAAAGACCGATTCCGAATTCCATGGTGGCAGGGTTTGAAACATTGCCGTCGGTTAATGTCAGCCCATCGACAGTGATAAAATCAGCACCCCTGATGCTGAGAATGCCATCGGGGGCGGCACTCGAAGGAGTGGCCGTTCCAATGCCGGCATTTAAGGTAACCGTGCCACCCGATTTATTGATTGTGACCGTGTTGATTGCACTCAGCAAAGGATTGAGTGTGGTACTGCCTATTACCAACCCTGTTGGCGGGGCAGTTTCCGAGCCACCGGCAACACAGGTCAAAACAATTGCGCCGGGAGTGGGATAAGCAGTAATGGCGTTTAACGCTGTCAATGCGTTGGCCAGCGAAGGGTAACTTCCTGCAAGTGCAGGAGTGGTAACCGCACTGCCGGATACGTTAACCGATATCTGCGCCTTCGCATTCTGCATGAATAATATCGCCCCAAGGGCAACCGTGAACAGAAACAGTAATTTCTTTTTCATATGTGATGTGTTTGTGGTTGATTGAAAATGAATGTTTTGTAATTTTATTTAGACTTTATTCAAATAGACAATCAACAAATATATGTAATTAACGATCATTTCAATATTGGGGTACCACATTGTTTAACATTTATTAACACTGAAGGGAATTCGTGACGCATGACAAATAATCAAACGATCACATTACCGTGGCGACTAGAAAGGGACAGGAATTGGTTTAGCACATTGCAAGAAAATCATAGAACTCCATGGCGGGAAGATTTGGGTGGAATCCAGGCCCGGCATTGGCAGTACTTTTATGTTTACCATCCCCGGGCCCTGACTATTAATAAAGAAAAAATTACAGGTGAACGGGCAAAGAAACATGGATTATTTTAAGATAGCCAGCGACCGCAACTTTTCTGCAAGCTCACCCAGGTCGGTTGGTTTCGCGATGATCTTTTTTTCTTTGTTCAACAGGAAAAAGAGGGGTGTTGCGTTTACGTTGAAATCACGGGCGGCCTTACTCTTCCAGCCAAGAGAATCATTATAGTTGACCCACTGATAATTTCCCCCGGCCAGGAAATCTTTCCATTTTTTCCTGTCGGCATCAAGCGAATAGCATAATATTTCAAACGAGTTGACATGGCACTTTGCATAGATGCTGCTTAATTCGGGAAGCATTTTTATACAGTGTGAACAGGTTGTCGCCCAGAAAACAATCAGGAAATAGTCATCGGTAAATCCCGACAAACGGGTTTCCTTTCCCAGGGAGTCTTTCAGGATCATTTCAGGAGCCGTTTTCCCTACCGAAACCCGCCGGATGTTCTCAATGGACATTTTAAAATTGCCTGAGTCCCGCTCGCCTGCGCATTTATTGGTTAACATGTATTTTTCGGTAATGTAGGCACCCATGATATCGTAGTTGCCGTACCTGAATATATCAAGCAGTTGTCTGATGACAAAATCATACATTTCGCTGTTGATCGCGCATTTTGCCAGCAATTGGTCTATCCCGGCCATATAACCCGCTTCCTGTTCAGTCTGGGTGAAGTCTTTCTGTTCATAAAAGGTCAGGTAATTTTTGATAACCTGGGGCAGGAGATCGCTGTTTATCAGGGGCGTACAGGTAAAGTCAATATTGTCAAGATAGTGCTCCCGGAGGTATTTGTTTCGTTGCCCCTCCTCCAGGTTGCCCGGAACCTTCACGGTTTGCTGGGCAGCGAGCAGCCGGGCAAAGAAAGTTCCCTGCGAGCGGGCGATCATGTTTGCCGGCTCTGCAGCGCTCTGCCGGTTAACATTGCTGATCTCCGCCTGGCAGGCTTTGAAGAACTTATCCTCAAGTATATAAAGCCCTGAGATTTTGGTAAGCAGATCGGTCTTCCGGCTGCTCCTGCCCAGGAATTTGGAGTATTCATAATACAGCCTGGTCTCCTTCGACTCCGTGATCTCCATGCTGTCGAGCAAATGGTTCAGATCAGAATGGAAAACAATATTTTCGTGGTTGAACAGCACCCTGATATAGGCGTCTTTTTTTACATCCAGGATGATGGAATACATGCCCGGTGATGTTGTGCCGTTCAGGTAGAAGTCGAAACATCCGTTGGTGACCAGTGCCGTATCGATGATCTTTTTTTGATCACCCAGGATCCCGCAGAGATAAACCTGCTGGTATTTGTTGTTGTCGAGGCACCCTTTGATCTTATAGACATCCTGGGCCTGCAACGATGCAACAACCACGCTGAACATGGTACATAGAAAAAAAAGTCGCAACATAAAATCTCCGTATTTCGGGGGTCGATTCAAGGATCCACCGGGGTCTCTCATTCGTAACATGAACAATTGCAATCACAACTGGCATACAGTGCCGGTACATATCCCACTCTGACAATCCCCGTTCACAAGGCAATGTTTTCCGGCAGCACATTTGGTGGTACATGAACCACCGCAGTCA
>CAIKNA010000376.1 GCA_903828645.1 uncultured Bacteroidales bacterium | reverse complement strand
GATGAAAGCAGGATGGCCAGCGGCAATGCAAGCGGCACGAAGGTGGAGGAGGCGTAAAACATCAGTTTCACAATGATGTACCACTCAAGCCCCTTGCCAACCAGGTCGTCGATGTATTTCCATACGAACTGCATCAACAGGATGAACAGAGCAATGAAAAAAGTCATCACCAGCGGGCCCAGGTATGATTTTAAAATAAATGTGTCCAGTTTTTTCATGCGCAAAACAGCGATCGATGCAAAGATAATTAATAACGCAAAGGTTATAGTTGTAATTTTGTGAAATGTAAAACAGCCGGAAGGGAAGGGAAAAAAGTTTTAAGTTTTAAGTTTTAAGTGGGTTTGGAGGGTTGGTTCCGGGGAAAATGATTCAGGATGATGAAGTTAGTTGAAGTTTCAGGTAAAAAAACACGGCGGCAGTTTCTCGACTTTGTTGAAAGGATATATAAGGATGATTCCTTTTATGTGCGGCCGCTTGATTCGGAGGTGGAAGCTGTATTTGACCCCGCGCAGAACGGTTTTTTCAAACATGGCGAAGCCGTGCGATGGATCCTGGTCGATGAAAAAGAAGTGGTGATTGGCCGGGTGGCGGCATTTATCAACAAAAACAAGGCGTACACCTTTCAGCAGCCAACCGGGGGCATGGGTTTTTTCGAGTGCATTCAAAACCGGGATGCGGCATTCATGTTGTTTGACCAGGCACGCGACTGGCTGGCCGCCCGTGAGATGAAAGCCATGGACGGACCCGTTAATTTCGGCGAAAACGATGTAAACTGGGGATTGCTTGTTGAAGGATTCACCCACCCCGGATTCGGGATGAGTTACAACCCTGCCTATTACAGGGCTTTTTTTGAAGATTACGGGTTCAGGTTTTATTTTGAGCAGGTTTCGAACCACCTCGACCTTACCAAACCCTTTCCCGACCGTTTCTGGAAAATAGCCGAATGGTGCATGCGGAAACCCGAGCTCTCCTTCCGCCATTTTACTTACAAGGATGCGGATCAATGCATCCGCGACATGAAGGAGGTTTATGACGATGCGTGGAAATTCCATGAAAATTTCACTCCGATGGACATATCCACCTTGCGGAAAGGGCTGGAAAAGGCAAAATCGTTCCTCGATCCCGAGTTGATCTGGTTTGTTTACCATGAGCAGGAACCCATCGCCTTCCTGGTCCAGTTCCCCGATGTGAACCAGATCCTCAAACACCTTCACGGCAAACTTCACCTGTGGAATAAATTGAAATTCCTCTGGCTTAAATACCGCCACACCATCACCCGCACACGCATCGTGATCATGGGGGTGAAACCGAAGTACCAGAGGTACGGTGTCGAGTCGGGTATCTTCTGGCACCTCAACCAGATGATGAAACACAAACCTCATATCACCGAACTGGAACTCTCGTGGGTTGGCGATTTCAACCCGAAAATGCGTGCGTTGCACGAATCGGTGGGGGCCACCTTTGCAAAAAGGCATATCACCTACCGTAAGATATTTTCAGACGATGCCGGGTTTCAACGATCGACCATCATCCCTGTCGATACAAAAGAAAAGGCCCTGAGGCATTGAACCACTTAGCAAGCAAATGCACCACAGCACAAACCCCAAACGTTAAATTTTAAAAAACTTTTGCACAATAAGATTAAATGATATACTTTTGTACATCTGAAAAACATATAATCTATATTTGTATCATTGTTAATGTCAAACCAAAAACCAAAAACCATGAAAAAACTTTTACTGATTAGTCTGGCGTTTATCCTTGGCCTGGCTGTTGTAGCTCAAAGACCCCAGATTAAAAGCGGCGTTTTTGTCAAAAACTACACAAAAGATCAAAAGGTCACCATCGAGCCTGTTGAAAAAACCACCACTTCCCTCGTCAATGCCAAACATTCGGGTTTGAAAAAAGGCGACAATGCCAACATCGTTACCGTTCTCAACCTGGGCACCTCTGCCAACACACTTGGTTATTCGGGAGGATCCCGTCCGATGGTTTGGGCTGACGACGATCTGAATTGCGTCATCAATTTTCACAGGGCAGGCCCCGGTGCGACCCCGCCGAGTTTATCGGGTTATTATGCCATGGACCTTGGCACCAACATGGGTGCAGCCCAGACGGACTGGACCAACCAGATCCTTTGCACCTCCGCCACCCTGGTGTCGACCCCGTATTATTATGATGCCAGCAGGTATCCCTGCGCCGCCATTTACAATCCGACAGGAAACACCACCCTCGCCAATGCATACTGTGCATTTTTCGGACCGAATTTTGCCAACCTGGTGGTCAGCGGATTTGGCGGATACACATACGGCAAAGCCAACCTGGTCAACCATGCCGATACAACAAAACACCTGAGATGGTACAACGCGCATCCTTATACCTATACTCCTGACGGATTTTGGGTTTCAAACACAGGTTTAGCACACATGGTCGATGGAGACCAGAATGTAGAATCAGGTACTCCTGTATACCAGGATAGCACAACTTATGGTCGGGGTGTCTGGAATGCCACTACCAAAGATTTTGATTATACCTTTAAAACGATTCCTTCCAGGTGTAAAGACATGTACAACAGTGCAGATGAAAAAATCGCTGCCTCCCCTGACGGACAAACAGTATGGATGTCGGTATTGACAAATTATGTTGATGGCACCCCGCTGATCGACTCAACCTATTATCCTCTCGTAAGGAAATCAACCGACGGTGGTTTGACATGGGGCGATCCAATTCCCATTTATCTTGGAGGCCCGAACGGCATCGATGCAATCAAGAACCAGTACAGCGACTATTTCATCAACAACTTCTTCGTTGCCCCGGTTCCCACACGTAATGAGATTCCTTATACCACCGCTTTTGACCACTCGATCAGCGTTGATAAATGGGGCAACCTCCACATCGGCGTTGCAGTAGGATATTCACCTGGCGGATATTCCATCTCCTCCGGCGTTGACAGCCTTATCAATGTGTTTGATATCTACACCATCAATGGCGGCGTATCCTGGCAAGGGGTTTGCGTTGGCAACCTGAAGACCTTCCGCGGCACCTGGGGAACCTATACCTGCGATAACCGGGTCTATACAGCAAGAAACAAGGCTGCTGATAAAATGTTCTTTACATGGAACGATACCCATGTTGACGGCGAAGCCAACAACCAGAACCCCGATGTTTTCGCCCGTGGTTTTGACCTGATCAAGAAAAAACTCACCACCCCCGGTGACGGCATCAGCGCAAGCAATGTAACCTTCCTCTGCGACATAACACAGGAAGCTTATTTCCAGTGCACTTCGCCAATCGTGTTCACCGATAACAACAAATTCACAATTCCAATCTGCACTCAGTGGGCAACCGATATATCCGCTTCTGATTCCAAGTTCTACTATATTCCTGACTTCTCATACACACAGGCCGACTTTACCGTTATCGTCCCCAATCCTGGTGTTGGTGTAGAGCAGAAAGCCGCCGAACTTGCTTCTGTAAGTATCTATCCAAACCCTGTGAAAAACATCGCAAAGGTTTCATTGAACCTCACTCAGAACGCAAATGTTACCGTTGATGTGACGAATCTCGTTGGAAAACAGATCATGTCCCTCAACAAAGGCAACATGAACGCCGGTTCACAGCAGTTCAGCATCGATGCAAGCAATCTCACCGCCGGCATCTATTTTGTAACTGTTATCGTAAACGGACAGAAATACAGCCAGAAGATGATTGTTGAATAACCCGGCAATCTGATCAGGCTTTGAAAAACCCCGCGGCAACCCGCGGGGTTTTTTTATCTTTGCAGCCAATTTCAGAAAAAGGAATGTTGTACGCCGAAGTGAAATACCTTGTTGAAAAAGAGATCATGCTTGAACTGAAGCAGAAATATGTGCTGAATGGCATCCTGCTTTACCTTGTTTCAACCGTCTTCGTAACCTACCTCGCTTTTGAGAATGCGATCAATGCCGAAACCTGGAACTCGCTCTTCTGGATCATCCTGCTTTTTGTTGCAGTGAATGGTATTTCGAAAAGTTTCCTGCAGGAAAGCCCTGCCCGTCATCTCTATTATTATACCATTGCCAGTCCGCAGGCAGTCGTACTTGCAAAAATCCTCTACAACCTCTTCCTGATGGCAGCCCTCTCATTGCTTGCCTTCGGGTTCTTCCTGCTGCTGATGGGAAACCAGGTAGTAAATATCCCGCTGTTCCTGCTCACCCTGGTGCTTGGCAGCCTGGGTCTCTCCTCCGTGCTTACCATGGTGGCGGCCATTGCTTCACGCGCCAGCCAGAACTTTTCGCTGATGGCCATCCTCAGTTTTCCCATTGTGCTCCCCCTGCTGGCTACCCTCATGAAAGTTTCCAAAGCAGCCCTTAACAGCATGGAATGGACTGGTTTATCCGGGTTTCTCGTGATCCTGCTGACCATCAATGGCGCCGTGATCGCGCTGGCCTATTTGTTATTTCCGTATCTTTGGCGCGACTGAACGATTTACGATTTACGATTTTGGATTTTGGATTTGGAAGATAGCAGGGTTTAAATACGGGAATAGAGTCAAGTCCATTTAATAATGATTGCTAAGCACTAAATCGTAAATCGTAAATCGTAAATCGTAAATCGTAAATCGTAAATCGTAAATCGTAAATCGTAAATCGTAAATCGTAAATCGTAAATCGTAAATCGTAAATCGTAAATCGTAAATCGTAAATCGTAAATCGTAAAT
>CAIKNA010000375.1 GCA_903828645.1 uncultured Bacteroidales bacterium | reverse complement strand
TACCCTGGGCGATGCTGATGGATCTTTGTCCAACCGGGGCGCGTACGGCAGCTATTGGAGCAACACGCAGAGCAGTGCCACGAATGGATGGTTCCTGTTCATTAGCAGTAATACCAGCGCCACCTATGGAAACAGCAAGGCATACGGATTTTCCCTCCGCTGCGTAAGAGATATATGCTGGACTGCTCCAACCGCACCAACCTCCGGAGTCCATGTTTCTTCTCCGGCGCAAATTGTATGGAACTGGAACACAGTAAGCGGAGCCAACGGCTACAAATGGAATACGGTAAATGATTATGCTTCTGCCACTGACTTGGGCACAGCTACTACTAACACAGAAACCGGCTTGACCTGCAACACTGCCTACACGAGATATGCCTGGGCTTATAACGCTTGCGGGAATTCAACAGCGCTGACAATGAACCAGGCCACCTCTTCATGCACGGTGACCTGTGGGTCTTCCTTCACCATTAACCACGTAGCAGGAGCCGTAGCGCCAGTCGCTAAAACAGTAACCTATGGGACAGTTACAAATATACCGGGGGAGACTTCCAAATGCTGGATCACCAGCAACCTTGGCGCCGACCACCAGGCAACAACCGTAAGCGACGCTACTGAAGCATCGGCAGGCTGGTACTGGCAGTTCAACCGTAAACAGGGTTTCAAGCATGATGGAACAACCCGTATACCGAATACCACATGGATCACCAGCATCAGTGAAAGTTCCAACTGGATCCTGGCAAATGACCCTTGTGCATCCGAACTTGGCACCGGCTGGCGCATCCCGACATCAACCGAGTGGGTTAATATAAATGCAGGCGGGAGCTGGACAAATTGGAATGGTCCATGGAATTCAAACCTGAAAATACATGCTGCAGGTTACCTGGTCACCAGCAATGGTTCGCTTAGCAGCCGTGGGGGCTATGGTACTTACTGGAGCAGCGTGCAGTACAACGCTGCCAACGGCTGGAACCAGGGTTTCGGCAGTGGAGACTGCACACTATATACCAATCAAAAGACATACGGCTTTACCGTCCGCTGTATCAGAGACTATTGATCCTATTTTTCATTCTCTAATAAAAACCTTACGTATGAAATCCTTTTCATTTTTTGTCACTTTTCTTCTGCTCTTTGGAAGTGAAATGTTTGCACAGGTGAGCATTAACACCGACAACAGTTTGCCGGATAATTCCGCAATGCTGGATGTCAAATCCACAAATACAGGATTGCTGATACCCCGTATGACGAAGAACCAGATATCCCAGATCACAGCTCCTGCTAACGGATTACAGGTTTATTGTACGACTGATAAAAAGTTGTACCTGTTTACAGGAGCCCAATGGAATGAGGTATCCTTTGGGTCCGGAACAATATCGCCGCCCTGCGGCCTTTCAATCACAATTAACCATGTTGCCGGAGATGTAGCTCCGGTGACAAAAACAGTAACTTATGGCACCGTCACAAATGTCCCCGGGGAACTTACAAAATGCTGGATCACCAGCAACCTTGGCTCCGACCACCAGGCAACCGCAGTGGACGATGCCACCGAGGCTTCAGCCGGCTGGTACTGGGAGTTTAACCGCAAACAGGGTTACAAGCATGATGGCACCACCCGCACACCCAATACAGCATGGATAACCAATATCAGTGAAATTTCAGAATGGATAACAGCCAACGACCCATGCACTATCGAATTAGGTGCAGACTGGCGTATTCCAACCTATACCGAGTGGTATAATATTGACGATACCGGCGGTTGGATCAACTGGAATGGCCCGTGGGGCTCCGGTCTGAAACTACATGCTGCCGGGTATCTAAATTACAACACTGGTCCACTGGTGGGCCGTGGCGCAGAAGGCTGGTACTGGAGCAGTAGTGAGTTCAGTTATTGGGCCGGCTGGTGCCTGTACTTCACCAGTGGGTTGAGCAGGAGGGATTACGATGACAAGGATTTCGGCTTATCCGTCCGCTGTGTCAATGGCAATTAAAGAAACACCTGCAATATCATCTTTGTGAAGAAAGAAATATTTTTGTACTTTCGCAGCCGATTCC
>CAIKNA010000374.1 GCA_903828645.1 uncultured Bacteroidales bacterium | reverse complement strand
CAGCCGGAGCAGCATCACCATCACCCCCATCGGGAAAGCTGAGCTGCTCACCACCCCATCGACCAACATCATTGATGCGATCTCGGCAATTCCGGGTCTTTCTCAGATTACAACAGGCGGGGATGTTTCAAAGCCGGTGATCCGTGGCCTCAGCTACAGCCATGTCATAACACTGAATGAAGGCGTGCGCCAGGAGGGGCAACAATGGGGAGACGAACATGGCGTGGAGATCGACCAGTTCTCCGCCGACCGGATCGAAGTGCTGAAAGGCCCTGCCAGCCTGTTTTATGGCTCCGATGCCATGGGCGGGGTCATCAATATTCTTGAGCCGATTCACGCTCCCATGAACACCATCCGCGGTGAATTTGCAAGCCAGTTTGCAACCAACAACATGATGACAAACAGCACCCTCATGTTGGAAGGAAATCACAATGGCTTTACCTGGAGGGCCCGTGGTAGTTATAAAAATGCTGCCTCATATAAGTCTCCCCCGGAATATGTTTACAACTCATGTTTCAACGAACTGAATTTCAGCACCATGGTCGGGTTGAACAAGAAATGGGGTTTTTCACACGTCCATTACAGCAGGTATGATGCGAATATAGGCATGGTGGAAGGTCAGCGTGACAGTGTATCAGGGCAATTCATCAACGCGAACGACGAGATTGTTTCAGCATCTGACGTGAAAAGCCGGATTCCGGAACTCCCCTACCAGAATGTCCGGCATAACAAGATCACTTCGGTTTCCAACTTCATTTCCGGGAACAGCCAGGTCAGGATCAATCTCGGGTACCAGGACAACGATCGCAGGGAATTCGTTGAAAGCAGCAGTGAACCATCACTTTACATGCACCTCATTACCTGGACCTATGATGCCAAGTACACTTACCTATTTCATGGTGGCATTGAACTGGTGGCCGGGATGGGAGGCATGACCCAGTCTAATGCAAACAGGGGAAAAGAGTACCTGGTACCTGACTACCGTTTGAATAGCCTTGGCGGGTTTGTGTATGCCAAGAAGTCGTGGAAAAAATGGACCCTGAATGCCGGGGTGAGGTATGACAGGATCTGGGTGGAAGGGAAATCATTATACATTGACAGCCTTGGCATTCCTTCATCATCAGGCGATACCATCTTCCCGGGGTTTAACAGTAAATTCGGAGCTTTCAGTGGCTCCACAGGATTTACCTATGCGGCATCCGGGGTCCTGAACTTCAAATTCAACCTGGGCTCGGGCTTTCGCTCCCCCAACATCGCTGAACTGGGATCAAACGGGGTGCATGAAGGAACCTTCCGGTACGAGATCGGAAATGCCGCTTTAAAATCAGAAAACAGCCTCCAGGCCGACGGGGAGATATCTGCGGGCTGGCATATGGTGAGGGTTACTTTCAGCGGATACTATAACTACATTTCCAATTATATCTACCAGCGCAACATCGGGGGTGAAAAGATTGTCAGGAAGGAAAACACCTACCTGGTATATCGTTTCGTGCAAGGTAATTCAACTCTTAAGGGATTTGAACTGGAGGTTGACTTTCACCCGACCGATGCGCTTCATTTTGACAACAGCATCGATTATGTCGTCGGAACCAACGAATCGACCGGCATTCCCCTCCCCTTCATGCCAGCGCTCCATTCTGTTCACAAACTGCGCTGGACCTTTGAAACAAGCAAGCACTGTGTTCTAACCGCTCCATACCTCGAGGTTGGCGGTCAGATCCATTATGCACAGAACCGCATCGACACCTTTGAGACTCCAACATCCGGCTATTTCACCCTTGATGCCTCGGCAGGGACGGGACTTCATGTTGCCAGGCAGGTGTGGACCCTTTTCATCTCCGGCAGCAACCTAACCAATACAAAGTACTTCGACAACATGAGCCGGCTCAAGGAAGTGGGTATATACAACCCCGGGTGGGGTTTGACCTTTGGACTGGTGGTACCATTCGGGGTATATGAAAAGAGATAGTGATGCGGGAACCCCTGCTGTATATAAAATAAACCGGCCGGAACAATCTCCCCAAAAGGCAAAGTTGCACCGGCCGGTATTTCCCCTTGTATTTATGGGTAAACCACAGGGAAAAATATCAGGTGAAAATTTATCACTCTTTGATAACCTTAGCTATTTCACTCTTTCCACCTGAAACAACATGGAAAAGATAACAGCCCACCGGTTTCCCGTTCAGGGAGAATTCAAATTTGCTACCACTGCCAAACGACCTGGTCATGAGCCTCTCGCCTTGCATGTTGTAAATGGAGACACTGGCTCCTGAAGGCATACCGTTTGGTTCCAGTTCAACAATGACTTTATCTGATGTAGGATTGGGATAGATCCGGACCCACCGGCCGTTGGCGGAAAATTCAATTCCCTGTTGTTCATTTTCACCAGCAGTTGTTGCCACCATGCCCGGCACTGCACCGCAATAGTTTCCGTTGGTCGTGATATAAGCATGGAGATAACCTCCTGGTTGAACGGTGGTTCCATACCCCAGGGTAACGCTACCTCCGGCCACCAGTGTGGCACTGGCTCCGTTTTTAACCAGGAAGATCTTACCACCTCCGGCAACAGTCAGATGGTTTATCGCACTGTAACAACCGGTCATCCCGTTTTCCAGTGTCACATTCTGCACCTGGTTATCCACGGGGGCCGTATTGCTTCGAACGCCGGTATACCATGACAATGAAGTAAGCCCGGTGGCTGAAAGGAGATGCGAAACCGGGTTGGTCAATCCATATGTGATCCAGGTGGGCGAGCCAATGCGCGTGCAGGAGAGCACCGACTCGTCGCCAACCACATCCGCCGCCGTGTATTGAAAGGTAGCATCGCAGTTAACCGCCGTTCCATACCAGTCGAACATCCAGTAACGCTTAAGATAATTCCCGTTGATGGCCGGATCGTCGAACCTGGCGTTCACAAGCGTAATCCCTATTTCGTTCACTACACTGTTGGCAACTGAAAAAATAAGCGTCGCGGGGGAGTATTCCGGCGTATCCGTATTATCGCCAACAGCAAAGGTGAAAGAGCCAGTATATCCTACCGGGAATTCTTTTTGCAGCATGCCTGATCCCGTGGCAATAACCATTGCCAGTACCGATGGTGTGCCCCCAATGACTCCCAGCGGACCAAGCCTGAGATCGTTGCTTCCCAGGTCGACCTTCCCATTGTCAAGGATCAGGGTGCCTTTTACCAGGGTCGGCCCTGCCAGGGTAACCCCTGCCCCATTGTAGATCCTGAGGTCCTGGATGTGGTTGACCCCGGTGATCGTCTGGTTCGCAATACCGGAAAATTCCGCCAATCCGCTTCCCAGATCGTTTTCCCCGGGTGTTTCATTGGTCAGGTTTTGTTTGAAGATGACCGTTCCGGAATTATTCAAAATGCCGCCATCCTTGATCACCAGCGTGCCTGCAGTGACCAGTTTGGTGCCACTGGCGACAATTAATTTGGAGCCACTGGTAATGATGGTTTCAGAGAGGGCTGCCGTGGCAAGGGATAGCAATAACACGATGGCAACTCCCTTCCAGGCTTTGAAAAGCACCCCTGCGTGTTTGAAATTTTCATATTGATTTTTCATGGTTTTCGAATTATTTGTTTCAGACACTGGTTAACATTTCACTGCCACAGGCAGTGTGTTAGCACAGGAGCTATTTATGCAACATTTTCTCAATCGCAGCAATCCTGCCGGTAAGTTCATCGATCTGTTGTTGTTGCGCGCTGATCGTGTTGCCCTGTTTTTCAATGATGGCTTGCTGTTCCTTGATCCCGGCAGTGAGGATCGGGATGATTTCAATATAGGAGACACCCTTGTAGTGAACCGCATCATAAATCTTTTTTCCTTTTGCATCATATTTTTCAGGGAACGTTTCGTTCTTAACCACTTCCGGAAATACATTTTCCAGATCGGGATCGACAAAACCGAAATGCCTGCCCGATGCAAGATTCATCTGGGGCAATGCCTGTTTGTCGTAAGTGAAACTCACGGGGTTCATCCGTTTTATTTTGTCCAGGACATTTTCAATGGGATTTCGGTTTTGTGCAACACTTGTCGGCAATATGATTCCCCATGTCAGACTTCCGGTATAATGCACATCTCCATCAAAAAATCCTGCATAGTAGGTGCCCGGTACCGGCGGTAATACAGGCGGATTGACACTGCCCATCCAATCAACTTCTCCGTATACTGCATAAGCTTTTGCCGTGGGGTTTCCCAGGTAGTTCAGGTTGGTTGCCTTGGCCCTGACTCCATAAGCCGACCATCCTCCCAGCAAAGCTGCTGTACCCAGGTCATTTACCGTACCCTGAAAATAAGCTCCGTATGCATCGGAACGATTGCTGTTTACCTGTGTCTGGATGCCATAGCACAGTCCGGAATATGCCGATGAAGATGAATTGGCGGGTGTATAAAGCTCAACGGAAATTCCACTTTTTTGTGTATTATTATTTGAACCGTTCAATTTCAATACGACTCCGTCAAGGGAAGAATTTGCATTTGTTTCATCGTTCATGACAACATGCATCCCGTGGAGGGCTCCATGGCCATGTATATTGAGATCAACGCCCCTGACATCTGTTGCATCACCCTTACCCTCAAAATCGCCCCAGTAGCCTGTTACCGTGTTTTCGCCTTTCCCGTAATTTTTAATGCCAAGAACATTGTTGTTGGTTCCTGTCGCATCGGAAGAGACAAAAAACTTAGTATTGGCCGGTGCAACGGTAGATCCAACCATCACTGTTCCTGAGTTATAGTAAATATTCGAACCGGTTGCGGTCCACAGGCAGGTACCGCTGCCACCGGTAGAAATCGGAACCCCGTTCACCCGGTACAGCCCGGTGATGTTGACATCGCCGCTCACGTCAAGCCGGTAGGCCGGAGCGGTAATGCCAATCCCAACGAAGCCGCTGTTCTTCATTCTCACCCTCTCCAGGAAAGTCGAACCGGTCTTCGTCCCAAAGGTAATATCCTTGTTAGGAGTGAAAAGCTGCATTTCCCCGTCCTGGGCTCCAAGACCATAGGCCAGCCCAGGAAGACCCGTCAGGCATATTTTATCGCCATAGGTTGGGGCAAAAGTCAACGGGTAACCGGGAGTGGTGACCCCAAAACCGACATTGCCATTGCCTTTTATCCTGACAGTCTCGGTAAACGCAGTACTGCTTCCATAACCGAATGTGATATCGCTTGTACTGGCATCACTGTATATCTGCAATTGTCCGCCCTGGATTCCCAAACCATAATGATTTGCTGTGGCACCATACAAAGAAATTTTATCCCCCAGCGTGGATGCGAAATTAATCGGATAGGCGGGATCCGGTTCCCCGATGCCGATATTCCCAAGAATATAATTCAGGTCCGTACCGGCATTTACCCATGGAGAGACCATTACCCAGGAAGGGGATGTGGATTTTCCCCGGTTGTAATACATCCGGTCATTGGTCGTACAATAAATCAGCAATCCCTTCGCCGGGCTCGCAATGGCGTCGCGTTGGATTGCCGTCATCCGGGGAATGAGCGCCCCCTGGGTAGT
>CAIKNA010000373.1 GCA_903828645.1 uncultured Bacteroidales bacterium | reverse complement strand
CGTAACTCACATCTGTTTAAAAATCAGCAAAATGTATTTTACCTACAGGATATGTACAGGTAATGTGCAGGTCGTTTTTATCCTTCCTTAAGTTTTTGTACAGGCGAATAATTTGCATGATGGACACAGAGGATGGACATTTGCATATCAGTTCGGTCATGTCCGGATTTAATCATCCCAGATGGAAGATTGTGACGGTGATAAGATTGAAAAAGAACTAAACGACCCCGATGACAAACTGGAATTCATTCAGGATTTCATCGACCGGAAAAAACTCAGAACAAGATACTGGGGGATATCATTGACAAATTGAAACTAGCTGAGGAAATCCAAAAATCACAAACCAATCACAAAAACATTAAACCATGAAGAAATTATTGTTTACCATTTTTGCCATCCTGTTGATATACGGAGCCGGTTTTACGTTACCCGTTACAGGGACCTTTGTGATCCCGGGAACCCTCCCTGCAGGTTATCCTACCATCGCCCGGGCCATTGCCGACCTGAATAACCAGGGTGTCGGCACCGGCGGTGTGACTTTCAATGTTGCCGCCAATTATGCTGAAACATTTTTGACCCCGAACGACGGGTACATAACCACTACAACGAGCTCACTGGCAAACCCCATTGTCTTCCAGAAATCCGGTAGCGGAAGCAACCCCCTGGTAACCTCTGCCGCGGGCAAGGGGAACATGGATGCCATCATCGCTTTTTATGGTTGCGATTATGTGACCTTCAATGGCATCGATCTAGCTGATAATTCCGACAATGCAACACCTGACGAATTTATGGAGTGGGGTTTTGCCATTCTTAAGGCATCCTCCACTGATGGCTCCCAGAATATCACCATAAAAAACAGCACCATCAACCTGGTATCTTACTACACGGGTTCCATAGGGATTTATTCAGACAATATTGCCTTTGGCTCTTTTACCCCGCTCACGGTAACGGCATTCTCCGGTACAAATTCCAACCTGAAGATATCCGGCAATACAATCTCAAATTGTTACCAGGGCATTTACCTGAAAGGCTATGCCGCTCCGGCACCCTATGCGTTTTACGACCAGAACAATGAGATTGGCAAAGAGGGTCCTAACCTGATTACCAATGTGGGTGGGGGAATCAATGAGGCCTATGGGCTTTATACCATTTACCAGAATAACCTTAAGGTTGCCAACAATACGGTCACCAGCACCACGGCAGGGTCGAAAAACATTTACGGGATATGCCTCTCCACGGCCATAAATGCCAGCTATGATATGTATGGCAATACCGTTAGCATCCAGTTTACACCTACTGATCTTTTCGGTAACGATAATTTTTATCCTGTTTATTGCACCATGGGGGAAAGCGGTACGACCAATGTTGCAAACATATATAACAACACAGTCACAAATTGTACATTCCCGACATCAATGGCTGCCGCGGCGACCAGGTGCCTCTATCTCCTGAACATGGGTGTTACTGCGAATGTTTACGGGAACGTCGTCAGTAACAATACGATCGGTGGTGATGGAGCAGCATCCACGACCGGAGATATCCGTTATTTGTGGATTCAGAAAGCATCGTCCACACCGGGTCCTTTGGTGGTGCATGACAACAGTATTACCGGGAACGCGAGGTACCAGAATGTTCCTGGCATGGGGAATACCTATTTCCTGGCAATCGCCGGAAGCGGCACTACCCTGGATGCTTACAGCAACATTGTGAACAACAATATTGTAAATACACAGGGCGGCACTTACTGTTTGTACACGTCTTTTGCTGATGCCTCCGGAAAAACTGTTTACAACAATACGGTTACAAATATCACACATGCGAACGGTGCCGTGATGGGCCTGTATAACACCGAAGGAACGCTGGGGCGTTTTTACAACAACAAGATTCAAAACATCCATGCTTCAGACGATGCAGCGGGGGCAAGCATCTCCGGGATTTACGAGATATCCGGGGCAAATATGTTCTTCTTTAACAACATGATTAGTGAGCTGACTAACCCGGCAGCGGTTGCGACACTGGGGTATGATTACAACATGCTGAATGGTATTTATATAGAAGAGGGAACAAACTTCAAGGGATTTTATAACAATACGATCTATCTTAACTCAATCACCACCGCCGCCACCTCCGGTTCTTCGGCAATTTGCGCTTATTCATTGACGGGCGTGGATTTACGAAACAACATCCTGATAAACACCAGTACCCCGGCCGGATCAAACGGCAAGACTGTTGGAATTCGTTCCAGGGTTGCAGCCTACACAAATTACACCACAAATTACAATGATATTTACGTCGGGACACCGGGTCCGGTAAACATGATCTTTTTTAACGGAACTGCCGGCGACCAGACCCTGGCAGCCTATAAAACGCGGGTCGCACCCAACGAGGCGCAGTCGGTTACCGAACTGCCACCCTTTATTAATGTAGCCGCATCCCCCTACAACTTGCATATGAAGAGCAACGTTGCCACGCAATGTGAAGCGGGTGGGGTTATTGTTTCAGGACCCATCCCGATAACCTTTGATTTCGACGGCGATGCCAGGTTTCCGAATGCAGGATATCCGGTCAATCCCTCTTTTTCACCTTATGCACCGGACCTTGGTGCAGATGAATTCGGTGGTTTGGCGAACGATCTGACCCCTCCGGCAATCGTCTATACCCCGCTTCCCAACACCATCAGTTCAGGTGCGAGGACACTCTACGCCACCATCACGGATGGCAGCGGTGTCGGGGGAGGATTTGGCACTCCGGTGCTTTACTGGAAGATAAACCGGGGCGCCTACCAGCCGGTAGCCGGCTCTGTTGCAGGGAATGACACCTACTCATTTACGTTTGGCAGCGGAATTGCCAATCATGACACGGTTTATTATTACGTGGTGGCACAGGACAACGCACCCGTTCCAAACGTGGTGGCATTCCCGTCGGTGGGTGCTGCAGGGTATACAACAAACCCTCCCGCATGTTCAACCCCTCCTGTTTCGCCGTCGAGCTATATGTTTGCCATTGCAATTTCCGGGGTAAAGCATGTAGGTGTCGGAAAAGATTATAACACCCTCACAGCTGCCGCGGCTGATCTCAAGGTCAAAATCATGTCGGGCCCTGTTACGCTGGTGCTTGACGATAACACCTATCCGGGTGAAACCTTCCCGATCTTCTTCTTTGCAAACCCCGGATCCAGTCCCGTCAATCTGCTTACCATCCAACCGAATACCGGGGCTTCTCCGAAAATTTCCGGATCCAATGCCAACGGCATCATCATTTTCAACGGGATCGACTATGTGACGGTTGACGGATCGAACAACGGTTCCACTACCAGGGACCTGATAATCGAGAATACCATAGTTTCCTATAATGCATTTACAATTAGCATTACCAACAACGGGGGAACAGATCCATCGAAGAATATCACCATTAAAAATTGTGTCGTCAGGGAGACGAATACAAGCATCATAGCTGAAACCTATGATATTTTATTCAATACCAACGGTGGAATAGCCGGTGGCGGTTACGACAAGTGCATGGTTACCAACAACACTATTACCCGTGCAACTTATGGTATTTTTGTGACAGGCTCGGCCAGCAATGTCAACCGCGACATTGTTATTTCAAACAACACCATCGGTTCGTCAACTCCTGCCGATTATATCCTCAGGTATGGCGTTGCCATCGAACAATCAGATAATACCCTGATTTCAGGCAACGAGATCATGGGACCTGCAAACGGCACGGCCATGCAGGTATTGTTCGGGATATATTACGGGGGCAACTGTTCCAATACCAAGATCCACCAGAATATCATTCATGACTGGTACTCCATGGGACTTGGAGCATATGGCATCAAATGCAGCAATGAAAACAATGCCACACCTACCGAAATATTCAACAACCTGATATATAACATCAAAACGCCGGGAATGAACCCCGGCCCATCAAACAACAACGCATTCGGTATCATGGTTCGGCTTGGCAGCAACATCAAAATCTGGAACAACTCCATCTACCTGAGCGGACCGTTCCTAAACGGGACCGATTCGTATGCACCTTCCTCCGCCTGCATCTGCCTGTATGATGCAGCTTCAAATAACATCGACATCCGGGATAACATCCTGCGCAATGCCATGACAAACCCAAGCAATCCTGCTCCGGGATCAGGGGCCATAGGGCGAGCTTATGGTATTGAGCTTACAGGAGATGCAGGTATGTTTTCGCAACTTGACTACAACGATTATCACATTGACGGTTACAACGGGGCCATCGGCCAGCAATGGGCCCCGGGGGGCATCCCCGTTGGGGACTACAATATGCTGAACGACTGGCAGGCCTTTACCGGGAAGGAGGTCAACTCCGATACCCTCAATCCCCTGTTTGTCTCTGATATAGATCCTATGAATCTTCATCCTGCCAACCCCAACCTGAACAGCATGGGTGGCCCTAAACTCCTCGACACTGATCTTACAGGTGCGACCCGGTACAACCCGGAGGATATCGGTGCTTACGAATGGTCCTTGGCCATCAGCAACTACCACACCCTGGCCTCTACTGCGATTACCCAAACCGGTGCCATGTTGCATGGCGATATCAATACGAACGGGGAGTTTGTCAATGTTGCGTTCCAGTGGGGCCTGACTACCGGCTATGGAAACATTGCCACACCCGCACCTTCCCAGGTGAGATCGGTGGGGACCCTGTTGCCGGTAAGTGCTTCTATTGCAGGATTAACGTCGAATACGACTTACCATTACCGCTTTTACGGAGTTCCTGTTACTTCGGGCCAGGCTGCTGTTTACGGAGCCGACATGACCTTTACTACACCGGGAGTGCCTGCGACAGTGACCGTTACGAACACCATTTCAAACGACACCTGTTTCAATGCCACCCAGACCATCACCGTTGCCGGAACACCCGGTACATTCGTGGTAACCCCTGCGGGCCATGTAACCATGATCGCCGGGCAGAACATCATCTTCCTGCCGGGAACACAGGTTCAGCCGGGAGGGTACCTGCATGGCTACATCTCCAACCAGTACTGCATGCCTGTTAAATCTCCCACGCTTGCTGAGAAATCCGTTGAAGCAGAATCCCCGGTCACAACACCGCAATCATTTTTCAAAATTTACCCGAATCCCACCACAGGCGTGTTTACGCTGGAGGTACAGGGTGAAGCCGAAACAGGTATTGTGAATGTTGAAATTTTCGGAATGCATGGCGACAAGATTTTATCAACCGAAATATCCGGGAACGGCAAACACGAATTGTCATTGGCAGGGAAGCCAGTCGGCATGTATTTTATCCGCATGATATCCGGAAGCAAAACAGAAACCTCAAGAATTTTAAAACAATAAGCAATGTACCTGAAAGAATAAATACTTATTTTTCTCGTAAGTATTTGTGTTTGGTCGGGGCCATCCTGAGATATCGGGGTGGCCCTTTGGTTTGATTTTACCCCCGGGCTCTTTTATTTGAGCCGGGAGGATGAAAAGCCTGCAAGATCAATTAATACAGCCTGTTTTCCCGGCAGAACATTTTGACCGGAACTATGTATAATTAAACGCGATAATTATTATATTTGCATTCGGTGCAAGCAAATGTTTTCATGGTACTCCTCGTTTTTAGGAGGATTGCCATTCAATTTATACACCGTTTTTTATATAAATACCTAAACCAATTTTATATTTACTAATTTTACCAAAACCACAACTATGAAAAAGTATTTTTTAATCATGGCGGCATTGTTTTTCGCCTCTTTTGCCTACACACAATCAAACAAAGAAGAGGTTGATTTGTACCAGGCTGCATTCGGAATGGACAAGAAAGCCGTTGTTGCTGATTTTGTGCAACCCTCCGCAGCTCAGAAAGATGCTTTCTGGAAATTGTATGACGAATATGAGACCCAACGCAAGGTTCTTGGCAAACAGCGGATCGCATTGCTGGAGCAATATGCCGACCACTATGTTGATATGACCCCGATACAGGCAGATGCCTGGACGGTTAAGGTGATCGATCTTCAGAAAAAAACGGATAACCTGATCGCCACCTATTACGGCAAGGTAAAGGCAATTTCGGATGGACATGTTGCCACGCAGTTTTACCAGATCGAAAACTATATCCTGACTGCAATCAGGATGCAGATTTTACAGAAAGTTCCTTTTCTGCACAAGAGTCCTAAATAGCCGGGTTCCCGGAAATAACCCGGTGTCATTTTCAGCCAGAGAATTACAGTTATCAATTAACGTATTAATAAATTTAACAACTTATGAAAACAAAACTATTGACCATCATCGCAGTTGGGATTGTCATCCTTTCTTCATGTACCAAGTACCCGCCCGATTCCGAACGGTTGTTGCAGGATCTTGCGGTTTATACCCAGGTTGATGTAAATGCCAATTTCAACACTTATCAAACCTTCAGTATCTCTCCTACTGTTGCCTACATTGACGGGAAAGACAGTTCAACCCTTACCACCCCGAATGCCATGGCATTGCTCAACCGCATCTCAGCTGATATGATAAGCCGCGGGTTTAAACAGGTTACCACTCCCAAACCTGATCTTGGCATCAGCGTAACTGCCATCAAGGGTACTAATACCACGGTTTACTCTCCGGGCTGGTATTGGGGATACCCGGGGTATTATCCTCCGTCAGGGTGGGGCTATCCGGGATATGGTTATGGCTATCCATATTATCCTACGTATGTTACCTCCTATTCAACAGGAACCGTGATTATTGATCTTGTGGACTTTAAATTGGCAGCAAACAATAAGGCCATGGTAAGATGGAATGCCTATATCCGCGGATTGCTGACCAATTCCCACACGCAAAACGAAGTTATCACCTGTGTTGACCAGGCTTTTGCACAAACACCTTCGTTAAAAACAAATGCCAATAATTAATCCGAATCAATAATTTTCTAAAAAGACCATAAAATGAAAAAGATATTATTAATGCTCGCGGTTTTTGTTTTTATGACCGGATTGGCGCAAAGTCAGGATAAGCCTGCATCCTTGGGATATACTCCAAGTTCATACTATACCTTCTCATGGAATACCACCTTCACCATGGGCGACTTCAATAAATGGGTTGGCAATGCCAGCCCTGCCGGCTTTGACCTTGGGGGCCGTTATTTTATAAAAGGGGGCCTTGCAGCCGGTTTTAATATAAGCTGGCAGCGTGTAGGAGAGATTTACAACAACACAACCTTCTACGGCAGTGCGGGTCAGGCAATTACAGCAACCAATTACCGCTTTACCTGGATGGTGCCTTTCCAGGGCGTCATTGCCTATCACCTCATGCCGGAAAAGATGGTTTCCCCTTATTTAAGTCTTGGCATCGGTGGCGATTATATGGAGCATCACCTGATGATCCAGGAGTATGACATCTATAAGACACGCTGGGATTTTTCGCTGACACCTGAAGTCGGTGCCTTGATCAGGTTTGGCAATTTCTCTCAATGGGGCGCTCTCATTGCATTCAACTACAAATGGACAACCAATAAAATTGAATTTACCAACAACTGGTCGTCGAAAGACCTTCAGATGCTTAACCTGAAAGTGGGGCTGGCTATGATCATTCGTTAACCGATATCTTGATATTTTAAGGAATCCCGGGTAAAACGCCCGGGATTTTTTTATTTCCTCTAATCAAAGGAAAGAATTGTATTTTTGTTAAATGGTTAACAAGTTCAATTTATTTGTATTTTTGATTGATTTAAAAACCGGATGCGATGTTTAAAACCAATGAGTATTTCGACGGAAAGGTAAAATCCATTGCCTTCACTACGCCCGAAGGAGCTGCAACCATGGGGGTGATGGCCCCCGGGGAGTATGAGTTCGGCACCTCCACGACAGAGCATATGACAGTGATCTCCGGGACAATGGTTGTTCAATTGCCTGGTGAAAGCGGGTGGAAGGAATTTAAACCGTTTGAAATGTTCATTGTGCCGAAGGACCGGAAATTCAAACTGAAAATAGCTGCTGATGCGGCTTACCTGTGTTTATATATTTAACGGATCTCAAACTTAAAAAATTGGTGATATGAAAAAGATAATCCTCCTGATCATGGTAATTCTTTTCTCAGGTGTTGCTTCCATGCAAGGCCGGGCCCAGGATGCGAAGATCAAAACCGGGAAAAAAGGCCAGGCAGACCTGTACAATGATCTTTACGCATCCTACGGCACCGGGACGGTTTTTTATTATATCGATAACGAAGGATATTCGGCCAACACATTATCGGGCACATTCCTGGTCGGATTTTCCCGGTCGCTCAACAAAGTCATCGCTGTGGGTTTTCAGATGAGTTACACCAATATCGGCCGTTCATCAACGCAATACCATTATGTTTACCCGAACAGCACACCCTATACCATTGACATGACGGATAACCTGTGGCAGGGAATTGCAAACATACGTTTCCGCTATCTCAATAAACCATCCTTCTGCATGTATTCAGGTATGGGGATGGGCGTTACGATGGACTATTATAACAAAACAGATCCCTCATCAACCACGCCAAACGCAAAAGGGCAGAAGTTGCTTCCGGCTGCCCAGCTGACACTCCTTGGGTTTCGGGTAGGCCGGGCACTGGCTTTCTTCGGTGAGTTTGGCATCGGCACCAATTCAATCCTCAATGCCGGGGTAAGCTACAGGTTTGGGGATTAGAATAGCATCCCCCTCCTGGATGCAGTCGTTGCAATTCAAACGGGGAATGTGAAAAACCATTTTAATAATAACTCATTAATTTCCAGGTAATCCCGGGGATAATCCTGACGGATCAAGAATGCAGGGTTATTGGATATGCCCTAACCGGAAGATCAAACCTCCGGTAAACCCGAATTGGAAAAGCGTAGAGTAAACAGAAACCCCGGTGCTTGCACCGCCGGTTCCGACAAACATCGAAAAGGCTGCTCCCTGGACGGGAAGGTAACCCTGGGCCTGAAGGCGAAGTCCGACCCTTTTGCTGAAATAGACCTTTGCCCCTGCATTGAATCCCACCGAGAAAAACCATGCATCTGAGTATTGCTCTTTGGGGTAAAAATCACATGCGCCAACGTTGAAACCGACAAACGGGGATACCGCAGGGTTGATCCTGAAGTTTTTCGTAAATCCGATCTGCATGTAGTTGATACTGATTGGGATATCCTGTGATGGTTTGATAAACCCGTTTACACTGTAAAAGTTTTCCTGTGCCTTCGTATCCGACCTGTTATAGATCAGGTCGACGTCCATGACGCGGCTTGCGGCAATACTGATCATGCCTCCGTATTGTGCATTTCCGTTGATGTGAACATCAGCATAATCTCCATGCATGGTGCCCCCGAAAACATATCCGCCAAAGGGAGTCACTTCAACACTCTGGGATTTAAGAAGAAAAGGCAGGCAGATCGCTGCTGCAAAGAGAAGAAAGTATTTTTTCATATCGGTTTTTTTATTTAGAGCAAATATAAATAAATTATGTGAATCACAGGAGTGAACTTGAAAATTTCCTGCGTATAGCCCGGTTTCAGGAAATCGTATGAACTTTAATGAAATTCGTGCCCCCGGCTTCATGTGCCGGAATTCCACCAAGCAGGAGGATCTTGTCTCCCGTCATGGCGAGGTTGTGCGCCAGGAGATTTTTCCCGGCTACGATACCCATTTCTTCAAAGGTATCGGGATGTTCTTCGATCAGGATGGGTTTTACCCCCCATAGCAGATTCAGGGCGTGATATACCTTGAGATGGGTGGTGAATGCGAATACAGGCACTTTTGGGCGTCCGGCGGCAATGGATTGCGCGCTGTTTCCGCTGGTCGTGAGCACAACAATGCAAACGGGGCTGATCACCTCGGCAATATGGTTGGCGGCGCGGCTGAGGGCCAGGATGTCGGAATGGCCGGCAGGAGGATAGGTTTTGAATTCGATCCTGGCTTCTACATCCAGGGCAATTTTCACCATCATCTCGACTGCCTTGACAGGGTAATCGCCCATGGCTGTTTCTCCCGAAAGCATGATGGCATCGGTACCGTCGATGATGGCATTGGCCACATCGCTGGCTTCCGCACGCGTGGGTCTCGGCTCATGGATCATGCTTTCGAGCATCTGTGTGGCCGTAATTACAGTCTTGCCGCTGCGGTTGCATAACTCAATGATCCGTTTTTGAATCATGGGAACCTTGTCGGGACTCATCTCGACCCCCAGGTCACCCCGGGCGACCATGATCCCGTTCACTGCAGCGATAATTGCCTCAAGGTGTTCGATGGCCTGTGGTTTCTCAATCTTTGCTATGATCGGTTTGGCATAGCCTTTCCCGTTGATCAGTTTCCTCAGGGCAATTACATCATCTGCCGATCTGACGAAACTGAGCGAAACCCAGTCAACATCCTGCGACAACCCGAATTCCAGGTCCCGGATGTCCTTATCCGTCAATGAAGGAAGCCTGAGATTCAGGTTGGGGAAGTTGACCCCCTTGTGGTCGGTCAGAAAGCCACCTTCAACCACCCTGCACACTACATCATCTCCTTTGATCTCAGTTACTTCAAGTTCAAAAAGCCCGTCGGCAAGCAGGACCTGCATTCCCGGCCTCGCTTCCTCAGCAACATAGGGGTAATCGATCGGGATGGTTGCTGCAGCCGACCTGTATTCTACCTGCGGAACCAAGGTGATGAATTCTCCTTTCGTAATCTCCATCTTTCCACCCGGAAGTTCCCCGACCCTGATCTTCGGCCCCTGGAGATCCTGGAGGATGGTCACAGGCTTGTTCAGTTCTTCCGATATTTCCCGGAGCGACCTGATCACTCCGGCGTGATCCTCATATTTACCGTGAGAGAAGTTCAGCCGGGCGACATCCATCCCCGCGATGATCAACTGCCGGATCATTCCCGGCGAACTACTGGCCGGGCCAATGGTTGCGACAATCTTGGTGCGGCGAAACTGGGTTTTCATGGTCCTTTTTATTTACGATTTACGATTTACGATTTACGATTTACGATTGAAAGAAGCGTTTACAGCAGTATTATAGTTCAATGCTGGTTCCGTATTGCGGCAGGAATGGCTGCAATCCATAGCGGTGGCGGATTATTTCTGCCAGGGGTATCCTGGCTTTTTCTTCTCCGTGTGTCAGGACGACCCTGGGCCGGTCTGGTGCCAGGATGTTGAACCAATTCAGCAACTCGGATTGGCCGGCGTGGGCACTGAATCCCCCGAGTTTGTGAATCTTTGCCCTGACGGCAATCCGCTCGCCAAAAATGTTCACCGATTCATTCCCTTCCACCAGCTTCCTTCCAAGGGTCCCTTCGGCCTGGTACCCGACGATCAGCACCGAAGTTTCCGGTTTCCATAAGTTGTGGCGAAGATGGTGTTTGATCCGGCCTGCATTGCACATGCCCGAACCGGCGATGATCATGCACGGGCCGGGCACATCGTTGAGATGTTTCGACTCTTCGGCAGTACCTGTAGAATGGATAAAACCCTTATCTTTTTCCATTTCACCGCTCCTGATGAACTCCTTCATCTCCTCGTCAAACAACTCAGCATGGCTCATATAAATCCTGCTGGCTTCGATGGCCATCGGGCTGTCGAGATAGATCGGGAATCGTGGCAAACCGCCTTTTCTGAAGGCCTGTTCGATATAATAGATGATGTCCTGCGTACGGCCGATGGCAAAGGAAGGGACAAGAATTTTTCCTTTTGAATGCAAGGCTTCTTTGATGATCCCGATCGCTTCATCGATGGTTTCCTGGAGGGGCTTGTGGTCGCGGTCGCCATAGGTCGATTCCATGATGACCATATCAGCCTCCCTGAAAGGTTCCGGATCACGCACGATTGGCATGCCGCGGCCCCCGAGATCCCCGGAAAAGATAACCGATTTTTTCTGCCTGCCCTCTTCAACGGTCAGCTTAAGACTTCCTGATCCCAGGATATGGCCTGCTTCATCCACGATGATCTCCATGCCATGCGCAACTAAAAATGGCTGGTGATAGGGCAGGGGCTTCATCCGGAGGATCGCTTCCTCCACATCTTCCTCCCCGAAAAGAGGCTTTATTTTGGATTTGCCGTTTCGCACCAGCATCCTGTTTAGTTTGTCAAGATCACTTGTTTGCACTTTCAGGGAGTCGCGCAGCACGAGGGCTGTCAGGTCGAGGGTTGCAGGTGTCCCGAAGATCGGGCCCCGGTAACCCTCGCGGATCGCTAATGGCAACCGGCCGCAATGGTCCAAATGGGCATGTGTGAGCACAATTGCATCGAGGGTGTTGTAGTTGACCGGAGGAGCTGTCTTGTTCCTCGATTCATCGCGCCTTCCCCCCTGGAACATTCCGCAATCGATCATGATACAGGCATCAGACGATTCACAATAATAGGCAGTTCCGGTAACTCCACCCGCAGCACCATAAAAGGTTATTTTCATTTTTCAGAAATTAAGAAAATTGTTTTCAGGCAGGTAAAGATACTGTTTTTTCAAATCGTAAATCGTAAATCGTAAATCGTAAATCGTAAATCGCCTACACCTCTCGTCTTTCCTGCAATCCCGGTGAATTGTTGCTCAAAGGACGAATCTTGAAAGAGCTGATGAAATTGTTAATAAAAATATATTTTCGCATACATATACTTTTTTACCTTTACCAATGTTTATTCATGAAATAAAACAAAAAGTTATTCTAAAAGGTCGTCTATGGCAAATGGGATACTCCCTGCTAAGGTTGGCAGGCCTTAACCTTATCGAACATTGAAAACAAAGAAAATCATTATCATTCTCATCTGCTGGGCAAGTGCCCTGCAGATTTTTGCACAGGATACCAAGCCCAGCAGTGTCTCCAACGACGACGCGGAGTTCAATACCATTTTTCACAAGGGCGACGGTACCCGGAAGATCCCGCTTGGTTATTTTATTGAAGGAACAGCCGGTTATTCTCATTTCGGGCATAAAAGTGTTTTTCTTCCCGGAATGAGCATGGGAATCATTCTTGATCATCACTGGACCATCGGGATGACCGGAAGTTTCATTGTTTTCCCACAGGGGTCGTACCATCATCATGGTGAAAGTGACTCTGTAAACGCAGACACAGTTAACCATCATGGCACTTCACGGGGGGGGTATGGCGGACTTCTGCTGGAATACACCCTCTTTCCAAGATCGAAAATCCATGTCAGTTTTCCCCTGATAATTGGCGCGGGATCTGTTTTTCACAACCAGGCGGTTCCTGCTGATTCGGTCCATTCTCAACCAGCCTGGTCTCACTATTTTTCACATGGTGAATCATTTTTTGTCCTGGAACCCGGGGTGAAACTTGAACTGAACGTAATCAAAAAAATGCGGGTCGGGCTGGGTATCAGCTATCGCTACTCTCCTGAACATAACCGCCAGGTCACTTCTCCCGATGTGATCAACCAATTCACAGCAAGGCTCAGCGTGCGTTTCGGGAAATTCTGATACTTCCTCAGAAATCCTTGTAAATTATAAGCAACCTGTTAATAATAGTAAAATGAATAGAAAACAATTTTTTAAAACCACTACACTGGCTTTGGCTGGTTTGGCCATCGGCCCCACAATTCTTGAAAGCTGCGCAAAATCAAGTTCCAGCCCGCAGGGGCCGTCGGTTAATTTCACGCTAGACCTCTCCACTTCTGCGAATGCCGTATTGGGCAGTGTCGGCGGATATATCTATTCGAACGGGGTCATTGTGTCCAGGGTCAGCACTGCCGACCTGGGTTTCGTTGCCCTGGCACAAACATGCACCCACAACGGATGTACCATTGTTTTCAGCTCATCTTCGCAAAATTTTGTATGTCCCTGCCATGGCGGTACCTACGACCTGAATGGCAATGTTACCGGAGGTCCTCCCCCAAACCCGGTTACGAAATATGCGGTTACCCGCGCCGGCAGTATCCTGACCATCAAGGGATAAAAGGTAACGGTTCTTGTCTTTCATAACTGTTTTTTCCAGTCAACCCGTTACCATGAAAACGATTATCCCTGCGCTTTTTGCAATTTGCTTCCTTGCTTCCTGTTCACATAAAATTTACTCTTCACTTGACTGGCAGGGAACAAAGGTAACCGCAGACGGGAGGATCACAGAATGGCCAGACCCGTTGCGTTACCTGGATGACAAAACGAAGATCAGTTATTCCATTTCAAACGACGCGCGTAACCTCTATGTATGCATGCGTGTGGCTGATCCAAGGCTGAAGACCAAGATTATCCGTAGCGGGATGGAATTTAAAATTGACACATTGGGAAAAAAATCATTTCCCGTGAGATTCATGTTTCCACTGGAAAATCAAATTGTGATGGCCCAGGACCGTTATGGTGAACCCCGGACTGACGACAATCATGGTTCAAAACCGGCCCGTCCGGCCAGGGTGCCCAAAATTGTGAGTCCTGCAAATGAATTTCAGGTGGTTGGTTTCAGGCATCTGCATGACGGAATGTTTTCCCTTCTGAAAAATACTTCCGGGATTTCAGCTGCGGTCAACATTGACAGCCTGGGTTCAGTTTGTTATGAAGCTGTCATTCCATTCAGTACTTTTTATAAGGATCATCTGACCAGTGAAGACACCAGCAGGGTATTTACTTATGAGTTTGTGATCAACCCCCTGCCTGCTCCGGCCACTCATTCGGGTGATTCCGGCGAAGGTGGAATGGAGAGCGGGGGTGCGGGGGGAATGAATGGCGGTGGCGGGCACCATGGTGGGGGAGGAATGAATGGCGGGGGACATCAGGGCGGAGCGGGCCCCGGGTCGGCCAATGGTGAGATGTATTCGCCGAATCAAATAACTAAAAAAATGAAATTTTCTTTAAAGCCTTTTTGATTTTCCCGAGGCTAGTTTTCCAATTAATATTCCAATGATGGTGGCAATGTAGAGTTGCCCGGAAATAGCGATAAATGCTGCCAGTGACCGGGTATAAGGCTTTACCGTGATGATATCGCCATACCCGATCGTTGCCATGGTAACGAACCCAAAATACATTGACTCACTCGGATGAGCAGTTGGATCCCTGATCCCTGAATCAAGCCGGGCAATATTGAAAGCTTCCGGGTCCTGTCCTGTTTTTCTTACATCGGCCGGAATCAACCCGGTTGTAACCCGGTTGCAACCCGGGAGCACTTGCCGTCAATATGCCGGGAATGAGGGGGGATAAAGCCGGGAAT
>CAIKNA010000372.1 GCA_903828645.1 uncultured Bacteroidales bacterium | reverse complement strand
TGGCTCGGACTGATGTAGGGATTTTTTGATGCACGGTTTTTTTGTGCTTTTGCCATATTTCCTTGCAGTATTTACTTCGTAAATATAGTCAAGATCATTGAATCATAAGACATTCAGATAAAATCAGCAGACCCTAAATAATGGTTCATTATTTTTGGCATGATCCCTAACTGCCAAACCGATAGCCTATTCCTGATTCTGTATTCAACAGTTTTGGTTTTGACGGATCATCTTCAACCTTTTTCCGCAACTGGGCAATAAAAACCCTGAGATATTGGGTTTGTTCAATGTAGCCCATTCCCCATACTTCTTTAAGAATATATTGATGTGTCAATACCCTGCCTTCATTTTTTGCCAGCAATGCTAAAAGTGAAAACTCGGTTGAGGTGAGTTTTATCAATTCATTATCTTTACGCGCAGTGTGGTTTGCGAGATCGATTGTCAATGAACTGAAACTGAGAATCGGGTTTTCAGCAGGTCCCTGGCTTTGCCGGATGGCAACCCTGATTCGTGCAAGCAACTCCCCGGTGCGAAATGGTTTTGTGAGATAATCGTTGGCCCCGTTATCAAGGGCTTTTACAATGTCTTCCTCTGAACTTCGCACTGAAAGAATGATGATGGGTTTAAGGTACCATTCACGTAATTTTTTCAGGAGATCCAGACCATCAATATCAGGCAAACCCAGATCGAGGATTATTAAAGCAGGCTGGCTTGTGGCTGCCATTGACTGTCCCTCTTTCCCGGTGGATGCCTCAGAAATTTTATAGCCGTTTGCTGATAGTGTTATCTCCAGTAACCTGCGAATTTGTCGTTCGTCATCAATTATTAATATGTTGTCCGGACTTAACATTACATATTATTTTTACTGAACTGGTCCATTTCTGAAATTTTGACTGGAATTTTAATCGTGAATATAGCTCCGCCGTTTCTGCGATTCTCCGCAACAACAGATCCATGATGGGCCTCCACAAAACCTTTAACGATTGACAACCCCAATCCTGTGCCACCGGCTTTGGCCTCCTTCCCCCTGTAGAACTTGTTAAAAACAGATGACAATTCGTTTGTTGGAAAACCAGGCCCCCTGTCCATCACCTGTATGGTGAGCAGGTCATTGTCGTAATAGAACTTGAGTCTTATCAGGGTTCCTTCCGGGGCGTTTTGTGTTGCATTCAATACAAGATTGTGGATTACCTGCTCCATCAGCCCGAAATCAATTAAAACCAATGGCATATCCCTGGGGATTACTGTTGCTAATTTAAAAGGCAACAACTCATGCTCAAGGTTAACGGCTATTTTATGGGCCAGATCATGAACATCGCACCAGTCGGTGCGTGGTGTTATCCGGCCTGATTCAAGGCGCGACATGTTCAGCAGGTTTTCGATGAGCCTGTTGAGCCTTACAGAAGCTGTACTTATTTCATCATACAGTTTATGTCTCGTTTCTTCCGAATAACGCTGGGCTGACAGGGTATCCGAAGCACCCATGATCGTGGCCACAGGAATTCGCAACTCATGCGATATGGAATTAAAAAGTGTTTTATAGAGTTTATCTGATTCATTCAGAATAAACGTATTTTTGGCAACATTCCTTAAAAATTCACGCTCGAAGTTCCCTGATATTTGGGATAAAAATGCTTCCCAGAACTGTTCCTCCCCCTGTGTAAACACATTGGCCTGCGCTACGGCGATGACCCCCATGTTGTCGGTATTCCCGGTAAGAGGATAAAATGTGTAATCGGCAGAGGGTAGCGTATCCGTGTGTTTCCCGGCTTTTGAAGCATGTTTAAAAACCCAGGCGGCCACACTTTGTTCGTTCTCCGACAATGTTATCTTTGTTTCATGGTTTGCGTGGTTTTCAAGCTGGTTCATTTCATTCTTAAGTATGATGGCACACTCAAACCTGAAATATTTTTTAACATATTGAACAGCGATTTTTGTCACTTCATCAATCCCCGAAACCAATGTAAATTCTCTTGTTAGCTGATACAGTGCATGGGTGCGCTCTTCCCTGATCCTGATCCTTTTCTCCTGCCGCCTCACCCTTGAAGTCAGAATCCCATTGAGCAGGGCAATGATAAAAAACATGATCAGCATAAGCATGTCTTCGGGTTTTCCGACATACATGGTAAATTGCGGGGGAATAAAAAAATAATCCCAGATAAATGCACTCAGGGTTGCAGCAAGCAAAATAGGACCTGTCCCATAAAAAAGGGCGAGAATAGAGACCAGAAACAATAAAACAAAGGATACAACCTGGTACCCGATATAATCTTTAACAAGATAGCTGATAACTGAAAACAGGATAACAAAAAGGGGAATTACCAGGTATTGCCGGATATTTGAGGTGAATGGGGGAATAGAAACTTTTTCCCTGAATTTATCTTTTGCCAAACTATCGGAACCAAGAATGTACACATCAATATTGCCGCTAAACCGGATCAGCCTGTTTACAAATCTGCCAAGCCGTAGCATGGAAAACAGGCTGCGAACCCTGGGTTTCCCGACAATAATATGGGTAACGTTTTCTTTCTGGGCAAAATCAACAATGGCTTTCACAATATCATTGTTGGTAATGATCCGGACTTTAACACCCAGTTGTTTCGCCAGGCTGATATTTTTATCAAGTTGTTCCTGCTCTTTGGATGTGAGTTTATGCAGGGTTTCAACGTAGATCGCCTGAATGTTTGCCCCCATGGAGTAAGCCAGGGTTTTTGCCCACCTCAGTAATTTCCCGGAGTAAGGGCTTGGTCCGACTGCCACTAAAAGGAGCATTCCCGATTTCCAGGGTCCGCGAATACGCTTGTTCTGCATGTAATCGTGCAGCTGTTTGTCAACACGATCGGCAACAATGCGCAGCGCCATTTCCCGCAAAGCGGTGATGTTCCCTTTGCGGAAAAAATTTCCAATCGCCTCTTTAGAACGCTCGGGAGTATATACCTTCCCGTCGGAAAGTCTTTGGAGCAATTCGTTCGGGGGCAGGTCGATCACTTCAACCTCATCGGCATTTTCGAAAATCTCGTCCGGCAATGTCTCACGTACAATAATTCCTGTAATCTGTGCAACGGTTTCGGAACGGCTTTCAAGATGCTGAACATTCAATGTTGTGTAAACATTGATGCCATTTTCAAGAATTTCCTGGATATCCTGGTACCTTTTTACATGACGGCTTCCGGGGGCATTTGTGTGGGCAAGTTCGTCGACCAGCACAATTTGAGGTTTCCGGGCAATGATGGCATCCAGGTCCATCTCCTGAACGGGAGTTGATTTATACAGGTAGGTTTTACGGGGAATTATTTCAATTCCCTCTGTAAGCTGGACCGTTTCAAGCCGGTTATGTGTTTCAACATACCCGATGATGATATCGCTGCCTTTTAATTTATCGGCTTGCGCCACCTGCAGCATGGTGTACGTTTTGCCAACACCTGCACACATTCCGAAAAATATGTTCAGTCTGCCCTTTTTACTTTTTTCTTCGTCGTTTTTCAGGGAAGCTAAAATTTCATCGGGATCCGGCCTGTTATCTTCGTAATTCATTGCCTTATATTATCCACTGCCAAATTTAATTTAAATACGTTGATCCTTGGCTCGCCGAATAAAAAATACTGGGGTCCTTCTGTCATGTCTGCAATGAGTTGCCGCACTTTCTGCTTTTGTGCCGTGTTGAAATTTCTTGCTGTTGCGACTCTTTCCATCTGGCACAATGCAGCACCGGGCGATATGTGCGGATCAAGGCCACTTCCTGAAGCAAAAATCATCTCTTTTGGAATGGCTGTTATATCGGTTATTGAATTCTTTGCTGCAAAGGATGCCTGCCGTTCAGTAACCTGTTTTTTTAATTTCTCACTCGTTGGTCCAAAGTTTGACGCACCTGATGGCACCGGGTTATAATCAATCGCTGAGGGTCTTGACCAGAAATAGATGGTGCTGTCGAACTTTTGGCCGATTAATTCAGAACCTGCAATTTTACCATCTTTCATTACCAGGCTCCCATTTGCTTTAGCGTGAAAGAAAAGCTGTGCCAATCCGGTCATTAAAAGCGGATAAACAATTCCTGTCAGAATGGTCATGACCAAAAAGAATTTTAATGCAATAACCAATTGTGTTTTCATAATAATCTCTGTTTCTTCATTAATTAACCTGGTTCCTAGACCATGTGTGTAAATACGACAAACATATCAATCAGTTTGATCCCGATAAATGGAATGATAACACCCCCGATCCCGTATATCAGAATGTTTAATGCAAGTACCCGGTTGGCAGAGATGGGCCTGTATTTCACACCTTTAAGGGCCAGTGGAATGAGTGCGATAATGATCAGCGCATTGAATATCACGGCGCTTAAAATTGCACTTTCGGGAGTGGCCAGTTTCATGATGTTAAGGACGCTTAACGGGGCTATTCCTGAAGAGGTAACATACAATAATGTTGCAATTGCCGGTATAATGGCGAAGTATTTGGCAACATCGTTGGCAATGCTGAAAGTAGTGAGCGCTCCACGGGTCATCAGCAATTGTTTCCCTGTTTCAACCACCTCGATCAGCTTTGTCGGGTTGCTGTCAAGGTCGACCATATTCCCGGCTTCACGTGCTGCCTGGGTACCGGTGTTCATGGCTAACCCCACATCGGCCTGCGCCAGGGCCGGCGCATCGTTGGTGCCATCGCCGATCATCCCTACCAAATGCCCGCTTGCCTGTTCTTCACGGATACGGCGCAGTTTATCTTCAGGTGTGGCCTC
>CAIKNA010000371.1 GCA_903828645.1 uncultured Bacteroidales bacterium | reverse complement strand
TTTTGGCCTATTCACTGCTGAACCCCTTGTCAATAAATGATCTTGCAAATTGTATTAAAATTTTGTCATGTACTTAGACAAATAATATCAAAAGTCAAGCTTTTTTTTCACTTTTTTCATCATTTTTTTTCACTTTTTTAGCCGAAGACGCAGTATTAAGCCATAACATTTTATGATTTTTTAAGAATACCATGGGTGTTATCTTAATCATTTGCAATTTGATACCATATTTTAAGTTAGTTTTGTAAGAAAATTAATTAGGGCTTTAAGTAATTTTCAGTCAAGGCCCATCCTTTATGTATTTACTATTTTGTTATGGAGAATCCGAAATTGTTTTTCAGCTCCGAAGCGGTGAAATAAACAAAGCGGATATTGTCCATATAGACGTTGGTCAGCGGACGGTTGTTTGCCGGGTTTGTCGGGACCAGCGAAATCGAGTCCACCACGCTGATGCCGCTGATCACCTGGCCAAAAACGGTGTAGTTGCCGTCGAGGCTGTGGGTGCCGGCGGGGTTGTTCACAATGTAAAACTGCGAACCGTTCGAAGCCTTTGCGGGATTGTTGTCGCGGGCCGCGCCCACGGCGCCGTTCACATGGGTCAGGGCTGCACGGAACTCCGCCGGGATGGTGTAGCCGGTTCCGCCGTAGCCTGTGCCAAGGGGATCGCCGCCCTGGATGACAAAACCATGGATCACCCTGTGAAACAGGAGGCTGTCATAAAATTTCTCCGCCACGAGTTTGATGAAATTATGCCGGTGCAGGGGCGTCTGCGGGTAAAGCCAGATAAGCATCCTGCCGAAACGGGTTTCGATGTTGGGTAATTTATAAGAGACAAATGTCAGAACTGTGTCAGAAGCTGTCCTGCTCCCATTGGTGACCTTAACCCAGTATTTTCCGGTCGTGTCAACCACTATCTTTTGCGTGGCGGCACCTGTCGACCAGAGGTAGGTGCTCCCGGCATTCCCGGCATCAAGGAGGAGGCTGTCGCCTTCAAAAATGGTCCTGTCTGCGCCAAGATCTACTGTTAAGGCGGCAGGCGGGGAAGTTGTTTCATCGGCTTTCTTCTTGCAGGAGAGGATCAGCAGGGAAAATGAAACCAGGATGAGCAGCGAAGGATAAAGAACTTTTTTCATATCAGGTGGTTTTTCCTGACAAAACTATGAAAATGTTGCGGTGTTTGGACGACTTGCGGAAAAAAAATTGTACCCCTCCCCCGGCCCCTCCCCAAAAAGGGAGGGGAGCCCTCCCCCTTCCCTTATTGGGGAAGGGGGTTGGGGGGATGGGGTACAAACCGGGCGAAGGGGGTTGGGGGGATGGGGTCCAAACCTAAGAAGGGGGTTGGGGGGATGGGGTCGCGCTATGATTGGTTTACCGTTCGTTTACTGTTCCTTTACTGTTCCTTTACTGTTCCTTTACTGTTCCTTTACTGTTCCTTTACTATTGGTTTACCATTGGTTCATCTCTTATCCGCAAAAAATATTCACGAACCCTGCTAAAATATCAATATTGAAAAAAAGTTATTAACATTGTGGAGTAAAGTGGAGGGAAGTGGAGGTTTTTTGACATATATTTACACTCGAAAAAAAAAGGGGTGTCCACAACAAATCTAATCGGTGAATTTGAGTGCCGGCTTGACGACAAAAGCCGCATCATTCTTCCTTCTGCGCTGAAAAAACAGATCAGCCAGGAGGCTGGTGACAGGTTTGTCATCAACCGCGGTTTTGAAGGTTGCCTGGTTCTGTGGCCGCAGAATGTGTGGGATGAGACCACCGGCAGGATGAACAGCCTGAACCTCTTTGTGAGGGATAACCGTCAGTTTGTGCGGGCGTTCAACAACGGCGCAACCCCGCTTGCGCTCGACAGCCAGAACAGGCTGCTCCTGCCGAAACAGCTGCTCGATTATGCCTCCATCGACCGGGAGATCGTATTGTTTGCCTACTCCGACCGGATCGAGGTGTGGAATAAGAAAACCTACCTGGAACTGGTGTCGAACGAACCTTCCGATTTTGCTCAACTGGCTGAAAAAGTAATGGGAAACCCTAAAACAACCGGCGCCGGCGATGATGTATCATAAGAGTGTTTTGCTGGAAGAGAGCATCGCAGCGCTGGCGATCAGGCCGGGAGGCATATATGTCGACGCCACCTACGGCGGAGGCGGGCATGCCAGGGCGATCCTCGACCAGATGCAGGGGGGAAAACTGGTTGCCTTCGACCAGGACGAAGAGGCCATCCTGAACCGGATTGATGATCCACGGCTGGTGATGGTCAACAACAACTTCCGCTTCCTCCGCAATTTTTTAAAGCTGCACCACGCCTCCCCGGTGGACGGGATCCTGGCCGACCTCGGAATATCCTCACACCAGATCGACCAGCCCGACCGAGGGTTTTCAACCAGGTTCGACGGCGTGCTCGACATGCGGATGGACCGGAAAAAAAAACAGACTGCTAAAGATATAGTTAACCATTATAGTGAGGAGAACCTGGGCAACCTTTTCTTTTCATACGGGGAGATCCGAAATGCGCGGAAACTGGCTTCCCGGATCGTGGAGGCGCGGAAGATCAAACCTGTTGAAACAACCGGGGCCCTCAAGGAGATTGCCAATACCTGCGCCGAACGCGGCAAGGAGTTCAAATACCAGGCACAGATCTTCCAGGCGTTGCGCATTGAAGTGAACGAAGAGATGGACGCCCTGCGTGAATTCCTGAAACAGGCTGCACAGGCGCTCAAACCGCAGGGAAGGCTGGTAGTGATCGCCTACCATTCGCTGGAGGACAAACTGGTGAAAAATTATTTCCGTTCGGGAAATTTCGAGGGGACCGTGGAAAAAGATTTTTATGGCAATGTGCTTGCACCCCTGAAGGTGATCACCCGCAGGGCCATTGTCCCGGCGGACCGGGAGATCGAAGACAACAGCCGTTCCCGCAGTGCGAAATTGCGGGTGGCCGAAAAATTTTAATGTGAAGGAGAACCTGAAATACAACGATTCCAATCATCTCCCGGAGGCAGCTCATGCGGCGGCAGCATCCCCCGTGGAGGAAGAGCAGGTGATTGATATGCGAAAGCCTTCCAAACAGCCGGCCAAAGGACCGAAGAAGGCCCATAAAAGCCGGAAGGCGGTGCAGGATTTCCTCGGGGGTGATTACCTTTCAAGGGAGTGGGTGACAGGGAATCTCAGCTATATCCTTTATGTTGCGCTGCTTGCCATGATTTACATTGCAAACACCTACTACACTGAAAAAAAATTCAAGGCCATTGAACGGACCAAAAACGAACTGAAGGAGCTGCGTTACGAGTACATCACCACAAAATCGATCCTGATGTTCCAGGGCCGGCAGTCGGAAATATCGAAACGTGCGGTTACGCTGGGCCTGAAGGAGGCAAAAATGCCTCCCTATAAAATCCTCTATTCAGGAGAATCGATCCGCACAAAGAAGGAATAAGGCAATGAAAGAGATCAAGAAAGGCATTCTTACCCGTGTTTACCTGGTGTACCTGGGGGTATTGCTATTCGGGCTCTTCATCATTGCCCGCGTGGTGATGATCCAGCAGTTTGAAAAGAAAGAGTTCACTGAAATGGCCAAAAAACAGGAGATCCACCTCTTTGAGATGGAGGCCATCCGTGGCAACATCCTTGCCGATGACGGGAGCCTGCTCGCCGTTTCCATACCCATTTTCGAAGTCCGCATGGATGTGATGACCGACTCCATCACCGACGAGGTATTCCGCGACA
>CAIKNA010000370.1 GCA_903828645.1 uncultured Bacteroidales bacterium | reverse complement strand
TGGAAGCCTTCTGTTTCGAAAATGCATTGAACGATAAAAAGGCCAGAACAATTAAAAAGAGGATAACCACCAGAGGTGAAATCATCATCTTATAAAACATTTTCAAATTACCCATGATTTTCTTCATGTTAGAACTCCTTTACCTTTTTGTGCGAAACCTGTGCCAGGGATTATTTCGTTGATTCGACAATTTTTTATATCAAGCAAGAAAAATGCCATACATGATCAATAATCAAATACTGGTTGAAAAACAATGAAATAAGTTAGCTATGTTTTAATCGAGAAATATGCGGGTCTGGTGGAAGGTATGGTGGTCCAATATAATTGGATTTATAAGAGCATTACGATGTTGCCATTCCATTTTTTTTGGACATGATACGGTGATCAATCGCCTGCATGTCCCACGTGTCCGAAAGAACTGCTGGCCTTGGGGATTCGTGATTACCGCGAGATCTTTTGGAGCATAGGTTATTTTCGTTTTCGGGCGAAACCCCAGGAAAAGGAAAGTCCGAACGCTTCTGCCCCGCCGACTCTGACACCGGCAAAAAACGCATGCGCCATCCACTCTTTCATACCGGCCTGGGTCACCAGATCGTTGTGAAACGTATCATCGACATGCTTTCTTTCCGCTTCGTTACCCGGTTCGCCGTAGGCGTAGCATAAATCATGGGGCAAGCAACATTTGTAGGTGATATCCCGCCAATCACATCCGGTAAAAAGCCCCAACGCCTCATCCGGCAAACATGAGCATCCATCGAACTTCCAGTCTTTGAATTTTTCGGGGGTCGCCTCGATGCGCGCCACCAGATAGTTGAGCGTGAAATGCCGGCACAGTTCCAGTGCCCGCGATGTGGTAACAAGTTCTCCGATTTCGGGAAGTTCCATATGGATAAATTCCTTCGTTTCCTGTTCCTTTTGCAACATTATTGTTGGCAACGATTCTGCTGGTGTAACAGCACAGTAAAAAACAAAAGTCAAAATAAAGATTTGGCTCGGATTGTTGATCAATCAAAGAGAAAATCAAAATGTCCGTTTTGACGTCCTTTGTTTTTTTGGTTTTCTCTATACCTCCATTTGATCAAACAGGGATGCCTCTTTTTTAAGAATTCCATCCAGATCCGCAATCCGATCGAGAAGCCAGAGGGCTTCGCCTCAGAGGTCGATACTCACGGATGAGTCGCCGTTTTCCATTTTGCGAAGCGTTGGAATGGAAATTCCAAGGCGGGCGGCGAAGCGTTTCTGAGGCTCGTTACTGCTTGTTGAACCAAGCCGCCACCCAGCATTTCCATGGTGTCTTTGACATCAGTCAGGGAAGTTTTGATTTGTTCCAATAATGGTTGAGGTTTCTTGACTTCTTCAGTGGCTTCACTGATCCGGCCTTCGACCACTTCGAGATTACGCACCTGCACGGAAGTCAATTGTCCCTGTTTGATTTGTGCAATCTGCTCCTGCACGTTTTGCAGGGCGGCTGCAAATTGGGGCGGGTTCTGAATATCGGCAACGGTGCCGTAGTTGATCTGGTCTCGCATTACCACATCCCGATCGGCGTGTATCCCGCCGTTGATATTAATAACCTGCTTGCCTTTTTCGACATCATTTTTCGATTCCGTTGTCATGAAAAATCCCCCCAGTTTGAGATTTACTTTCCAACAATTCGGGAAAATGCAATCGAG
>CAIKNA010000369.1 GCA_903828645.1 uncultured Bacteroidales bacterium | reverse complement strand
CTGTCGTTCCGGCATCGGTGGTATGGCCGCCTGTAACCACAGGGCCTGGGGATGTACTCCAGCAAACGCCCCGTGCGGTGATGGCGGCCCCGCCGTCAGAAGTTACATTCCCGCCGCTTGTGGCAGTAGCCGATGTGACATTTGTCGGGGTTGCAGTAGTCAAGGTCGGAATTGAAAGTGTGAAGAATGATATTTCGTTCCCGTAAATTGTCCAAATGCTGTTGGTGGCATATGCCCTGACATAGTATGTGGTATTGGCAGAAAGCCCTGTAAGGTTGCTGATGAATGTTCCTGTTCCGCTGCCATCTGTGGTGTGGCTGTCAGAAGTTGAGGGGTTCGGGGAGGTACTCCAGCATACTCCTTTTGCTGTTATGCTTGCAAAGCCGCTAACAGTGACATCTCCCCCGCATACGGCAGTATACTCTGTGATACTTGTTACTGTTGCAGTGGTCACAGTTGGAAGTGTAGGCAGCGTATTGAAGGTTACATCATCTCCGTAAGTCATACCAATACTGTTGGTGGCATAGGCCCTGATATGGTAAAGGGTACCGGCGGCCAGCCCGGTAAGGTTGCTGGTGAAGGTTCCGGGACCACTACCATCCGACGTATGGCTGTTCGCCGTAGTGGGGTTCGAAGTGGTACTCCAGCAAGCACCCCTTGCGGTCACTGGGATTCCGCCATCACTGGTTACATTTCCGCCTCCTGTGGCAGAACTCTGGTTTATATTGGTAACCGGGGATGTGGTAACATCAGGGGCAAGAAAGGTTCTGCTATTATCATTGAGACAGCGGAGCGAGAAGCCGTATGCATAATCGTTGTGCACTATGCCACAGAGTCCACTGTTGAAGTTCATATCCCAACCTTCCCATTGAGAAGACCAGTAGTTACCTTGTGAGCCTCGATTCATCAGAGAACCATTGGTGTTGTTCAGATACCCGGCACTGTGAAGGTGTAAGCCGGAGTTCCAGGGTCCGTTCCAATTCGTCCAGTTTCCAATCCCATCCACATCTTGCCATTCTGTATATGTTGGAATGCGCCATCCACCGCCAAGTTCGATGGCACAGGGATCGCTGGCAGGCTGCCAGTTAACGAAATTATCAATGACAATGTCAACAATCCAGGTGCTATTCGGAGTACGCAGGGTGCCATCATGCTTATACCCCTGCTTGTGGCCAAATTGCCAATACCAGCCTGCTGATGCCTCTGTAGCATCGTTCACGGCAGTCGCCTGGTAGTCTGAGCCAAGATTCTGGGTGATCCAGCATTTTCCCGGTTCACCCGGGATGTTGGTCACGGTTCCATAAACTACTGATTTTGTGACCGGGGCAACTTCACCTGCAATGTGGTTGATAGTAAAAGGGGAACCGCAAGTTACATCCCGTGAAGTCTGTGAAGTGAGCGTAGTCGGTAAAGAAATCCCGCATCTATTGTATGCCCAGACATAACGTGTGTAAAAAATTCCAAAGAGCAGACCCGTTTCAGATTTGGTTGTAGCTGTTCCAATGTCGGTGGCGGTAGCATAGTCGTTGGTGGTATTCCACTTATAGCCGGTTGCCGTGGTTACCGTTCCCCAATTCCAGGTGATCTGGTTGTTTGATACCACAGGGGTTCCTGCAACCGGCGCACCAGGCAGTGTGCAATTCACAGCCAGGTTCTGCCATTGGCCCCCGAGAAAAATGGAAAGACAGCTTGATCCGTCAGTATTGCAATCCGTACAAATTACCATAAGGCCGTCCGCCGGATTCACAATAGCATTTTGTTGTGCAGATGTCATTCGGGGAGGTAAAAAACCTTTGTTT
>CAIKNA010000368.1 GCA_903828645.1 uncultured Bacteroidales bacterium | reverse complement strand
TTCCCTGCCCACTGGTTTCCCCAGGGGTCGGCAAAACTGGTGCTGACAAACTTGAAATTCTGGGGCCCGGTTGTTCCGGTGAACTGGAACGTGGTATGCCAGCGGAGAGTTCCCGATTGGATTTTCTGCAGGTCGAAAACTCCGCCCATGCCGGTGGTGTTGGTCCATACGTTCCAGTCGCCGGGGATCCGCAGTCCGTCGGGTTCATAAATCTGGGCGCTGGCTGAATGACCCATCCCGGCGATCAGCACGATCATCACCAGGAGCCGGATCATGGCTGATTTCATTATGCGGAAGAATGGGGAGGTGAAGACCATTGGATTTTTCATTTGAAAATATTATGCACCTCACCCTGACCCTCTCCTCAAGGAGAGGGAATACTCCCCTTCTCCTTGAGGAGAAGGGGTTGGGGGTTGAGGTGAATGATTAAAAGTGTCCTTAGAATATATTTACCGTTTGATGATCGTTTGATGTGAAACCTGGTTCCCAGTAGTAATCTGCAGGTGATACATCCCTGCCTTGAAGGCAGAAATATCGACCACCTGGCGCCCCGAGGGAATCTCCTTCTGCAACACAACATTCCCGATGGAACTGGTAAAACACAAGGTGGCGGGGGTGGATAATTCGATGTTCAGACCGCCCGAAGTGGGATTGGGGTAAGCAGTTGTTACAATTCCCGGAAGTTCCCCAATGCCAACAATCACATCGAGAATGCCGGAAATGTTGGCCACGCCATCCCAGAATCCGCCGCCGGTTGCAGAATAGCCGCCGTAAACATAAGGATCTGTGTTCAGCCTGAACCGGGTGGCATAATAATACCTTCCGGCAGTGGTGAGCGAGAGCCCGAGGTTGGCCTTGAATTCATCGTTGTTTCCAGCGGGAGCATTGTATGGCGCCACAATCCAGTTCGTCCAGGTTGAAGGATTGGTATTGGCGGTGTTGTATCCAACCCAGGCCATCAGTCCAGGAGCCGGGGTGGGCAGGCCGGTGAGTCCGGCAATATAAGCCTGGCCGAAGACATCGAAACCCATTCCCGGGTTGATAACCCCCTGGTCGGGCCACTGAAGGTTGGCAAAGGAGATCACGACCGGGGCGCCACCCACTGTGTAGGTATAATTGACGCCGCTGTTGCTGTTGAGCTTGATAGTCACGAGGTCAAAATCGGCCGTGACCGTTGCCAAAGTAGTTGAAAAGGCATAATAGGAGACCACCGTTCCTGAGGCTTGTCCGGGAATCGAAGCCGTACCGGAGGTTCCTGTAAATGCAACCGGGACAATGGCAGAAGTCAGCCAGCCATCGGTTGAATAGCGGACAAAGAAATTTTCTTCGGCACATTTAGCCGCAGACAATCCCACATTTATTGTCGCAGGTGTGTTGGCTATGACAGATACAGGCACCGACACCGTGCTGATGTCAACCGGCGCCGCGCTGGTTTCCATGAAGATGGCACGTGTGTCAACATATCCAAGGTCCTCGAAATTCATAGTGTACCATTTCCCGTTCACCAGCGTGATGCTGTTGTTGGCTGTCCCTTCCTTCGTATAGAGCTGCAGGGTATTCATGGTAATGGTAACAGCCGCCCATTTGTTCTGGTAATAATTGGAGGAAGATCCGCTGGTGAATAGCCACTCATAAGTACCCCCTGTGAGATCACCTCCTGTTGCCGCCACGCTGAAACTGGTTTGCCACCTGGGTGTACCTGTGGCAATTTTCACCACTTTACCCCCGGTAACCTGTGTGCTGCTCGCCAGGACGAGGTTGTTGGTTGGCGGGTTGATCCAGGTGTTCCATGCCCCGGGCATGTTGAGCCCTTCCGGTGCATAAATTTGTGCCCGGAGGGATGTTCCGGAAAGGAACAATCCCAGTACGATCATGATAACGATCACTGAAATCCTTGTCATTGAATCTTTTAAAGCTCGTAATATTGTATTCATAGGTGTAAAATTAAAAAAAGTGTCTGCGATTTAGAGTGTTGTATGACTTCAAAGGTAGTGTTTTTTGGGCTGGGGCTCCCCGTGGGGAGGGCCGGGAGGGGAAAACTATTGTTTCACCATCATCCTGGTCTGAACCTTGTCTCCACTCACAATCCTCAGGCAATAGACACCTGCCTGAATCCCGGTGACTGAAAAAGAAAATTTGCCGGAACCCGTTATAGTTTGCGTGTAAACCCTGCTGCCCTGAACGGAGAACAACTCCAGGAGCGACTGGGCCTTATCGGCAACTCCATGCAGGTCAACCGTGACTTCAGAGGTTGCAGGG
>CAIKNA010000367.1 GCA_903828645.1 uncultured Bacteroidales bacterium | reverse complement strand
TGGGTTTCGGGCAACAAATTCAGCTGGGGTGCCAAACTGGACACCATGGCCTATGACAGATCAAACTGGAGCACATACCAGTGGAAAGACTTCGATGTTGACGGCAGGATCGTCAGCAACAAAGTAGGCAAAGACGGTACAGTCAATACCTATAACCCCTATGATTTCTTCCAGACTGGTCTGACAACGGATAACTCCATCTCCCTGAGCGGGGGAAGCGACATTTCCACATTCTATTTAAGTTTTGGTGATAATCAAACCAAAGGGATTGTTCCAAACAACAAATTACGCCGTAACACATTTAAACTCAGCGGAGATACAAAACTTTCCGATAAATTCAAGGTAGGTGGTACAGCCAATTACATCATCACCACCGGCGACCGTATCCAGCAGGGTAACAATACTTCCGGCGTTATGCTCGGGTTGCTGAGAACGCCGAATACGTTCAACAACGATGCAGGTTATGTGTTCCCTTCAGACTATTTACTGCCTGACGGCACACCAGCGCCCAGCGCCGGAAATGAAAGAAGCTACCGTCACGGGATCTATTATGACAATCCATACTGGACTGCGAATATGAACACCTACAAGGACCAGGTGAACCGTTTGATCGGATCGGCAACTGTTGATTATTTTGCAACCAAATGGTTATCCTTTACCTACCGTATCGGGGTCGACTGGTGGCAGCGCAAGTTCAATGATAACCTCGCTGTAGGCTCCTCCACACAACCTGCCGGCTGGGCAAAACGGGGAGAAGAGCTTGCCAAGAATTTCAATTCCGATCTCATGATGAACATTGACAAGAACTTTGGCAAAGATTTCAATCTGCATGTCATCCTGGGACAAAACATGACCCAAAATTATTATTCCAACCTTACATCCCAGGCTTTGGGGCTGGTAGTTCCCGATTACTATAACCTCAACAACACCACCAGCATCGCTTCCCAGGAATTAACGAACAAGCGCAGAGGCGCTGCTTTATATGGCGACCTGACACTGGCATGGAGAAATATGCTCTATTTGTCGGTTACCGGCAGAAATGACTGGTCGACGACCTTACCTCCGGATAAGAACTCATTTTTCTATCCTTCCGTAGGACTCGGCTGGATTTTCACCCAATTACCAGGTCTGAAAGACAACAAGGTTCTCCCATACGGTAAAGTGAGGGTTTCATATGCCATTACCGCAAAGGATGCAGGCACTTATGCTACCAGCACCCCCTATGTAACTCCTGCAATTCTTGACGGCTGGACGACTGGCTTAACCTGGCCGTACAACGGTACCAATGGTTACCTGTACAGCAGTGTCCTGGGAAACAACAAGCTAAAACCGGAAAAATCGGCGAACTTTGAAACGGGTTTTGACCTCAAATTTATTCAGAACCGCGTCGGTATTTCCTACACCTATTTCAACAATAAATCGACAGACAACATCCTCCAGGTTCCGATTGCAGGCAGCACCGGCTTTACATCCGCTTTCCTCAATGCAGGTTCCATCAAGACCATCGGACATGAAGTAACCCTGGAAATCATTCCAATCAAATCCAAGGATTGGGAATGGGATCTCACTGCAAACTTCTCCAAGATCAACAACACGGTCCTCGCGCTCGCACCCGGAATATCCCGTCTTTTCCTCGGGGGTTTCACCGGCTCTGAAATCGATGCCGTTGTGGGACAACCTTACCGTACCATTTACGGATATGACTGGAAACGCGATGGTTCAGGGAATGTACTGATCGATGCGAACGGGTATCCCATTATGTCTGACAACGAATCTGCCCTTGGCAACGTTGATCCAAACTGGACCATGGGAGTCGGAAGTAACCTGCGCTGGAAAGATCTGAGTCTCTATTTCCTGGTTGACATTAAAAACGGCGGAAAGATGTGGGACGGCACCCGCGGTGCAATGGATTACTTCGGCACATCTGCCGGAACACTGAATCGCGGCGAGTATGTTACATTCACAGGGGTTTCTGAAACAACAGGCAAGGTAAATACCATGAGCGTTCCCCTCACCCAGGCATGGTACCAGGGTGTCGGCAGCGGATTCGTCGGCTGTACTGCTCCTTATGTTGAAGATGCCGGCTGGGTCAGGCTAAGAACGGTCACCGTAAACTATAACCTCACAAAGCTTGTGAAGAAAACATTCATCCGCCAGTTGAGTGTCTATTTTACCGGCACCAACCTGCTGGTATACACCAAATATAAGGGAATTGATCCTGAAACCAGTCTTGCAGGTTCCGATAATGCCCAGGGCATCGATTACTTCAACATGCCAGGCACAAGGAGCTATACGCTGGGTTTGACGGTCTCCTTTTAATCCGGAATCAGATAAGTTATTATAAAAAAAAATCGAACAATTATGAAAAATATAAGATTCAAATTTATCGGAGTTATACTCCTCATGGCTCTTGTCTTTGGTTCCTGTAAGAAATGGATAGACACAGAGATCAACACGAATCCTGATGCTCCCGCTGACGTACCGATGAGTTCCCTCGTTCCGGCTATTCAAGCCAACATAGCCTATACGCTGATCGGCGGGAATGATTACACGCGGGTTTCATCCCAGTGGGTTCAATACTACCAGGGGGTTGCCCGTCAGTCGCAGGGCGAATCCAATTATATCTGGCACGACGGCGATGTTGACAATGTATGGAATACGGCATATTCAGGTATTATGATGAACATCCGTATTTTAACCTCAAAGGCAAAAAGCTCCAACAATTACACCTATCTTGGAATTGCCGACGTTTTAATGGCCGAATCATTGGGAGCCACAACCGACTTCTGGGGCGACATTCCCTACACTTCTGCTTTCCAGGGGATGACACTGCTGAACTCACCTTTCGATACACAGCAGAGTATTTATGCAAACATTCTTGCCATGCTGGATGAAGCCATTACAAACCTCTCCAATCCAAAAGCCCTCGTTGTTACAGGTGATCTGATGTATGGAGGCGATCCTGTTCTCTGGCTCAAAGCAGCCAAGGGATTGAAAGCCCGGTATATTCTTCATACCTGCAAACGCGACAGCCAGGCCTTCGCAAATGCCCTGACTGCACTCACAGGATCCCTTGATGCCAATGCCGATGATCTGCAATTTGCCTTCGGTTCCAATGTAGGCCAGCAAAACCCCTTGTTCCAGTTTATGGATCAAAGAGGTGATATCACCATGCATAAGACCTTCATGGATATTCTGAACAGCAGATTTGACCCCAGAATTCCTGTTTATGCAGCAAAAGGACCGGATACCACGAATTATTACCAGGGTGCCGACTGGGGATCTGCTGGTGAAAATGCCTCCTTACCCGGTAAAGCAGTCAACTCACCCGATGCTCCCGTGTATTTTCTGACTTATGCAGAATGTCTCTTTATCAAATCAGAATGCATGTATAAAACCGGTGATGAAACGGGCGCAAAACAGGCATTATTTGATGGTCTGAAGGCTTCCCTGAAAAAGTACGGCGTATACAGCGATGCTTATTATAACGCTTATGTTGCGCAGGTTACGCCAGTCTCAGGTGCCGCTTTGTACAAGGAGATCATGATGCAAAAATACATTTCTCTCTATAACCAGGCTGAATCTTACAACGACTGGAGAAGAACCGACAATGCGATCGGACTACTGCCTAATCCTACAATTTCAGCTGTGAAAAATGAGATTCCACGCAGGTTTCCGTATTCACTCGGGGAGAAAAGCTACAACAGCTACACACCCCAGAATGTTGATATGTGGCAGCGTGTATGGTGGGATGCCCCTGCCGGCAAATAATACCGGTACACCAATAAAAAAAGAAGGCTGCCGAATGGCAGCCTTCTTTTTTTTTTCCAAACCCGTCAGGGTTAAAGCCATTTTTCCTTTTTATACCAGGCAAGGGTTTCCCCAACCCCTTTTTCCAGATCATATTCGGCTTTGAACCCAAGATCGCTATCAAGGGATTCCACCTCACACCGCCAGTTTGTACTTCTTAAAACCTTGTATTTATCGGTATTCAGTGTCGGGATGCTTCCCCACAACCCTGCGATATTTTCCCCGGCCATTGCGAGAGTCCTGACGATGAAAAGAGGAACGGTAAAACGAATCGTCTTTTTTCCCAGCGCCCTCTTGGTAATACCGGCAAACAACTCCGACGGGTATTCCCTGCCATCGGAGACAAACCAGGCTTTATTCACATGATTCGAAGCCAGGGCAAGAAACACCAGGCGAACCAGATCACGCACATAGATGAAGGTAAGCACCTGTTTTTTAAAACCGATGTAGGGCTCCATGCCACGGTTGATGGTTTGGAAGAAGACAAAATAATCTTTTTCCTTGGGGCCATAAACCCCGGTCGGCCTGACAATCAGCCAGGGAAAGTTTTTTAATGAGGTGATGTAGTTTTCCGCATCAAGCTTGCTTTTTCCATATAATTCGATGGGGTTCGGTTTATCGGAAAGCCGAACCGGCTCGCCCGTTACCGGATTTCCCGGTCCGTAAGCGGCAAGGCTGCTAATAAACAGGAATTTATCAGGAACCATGCCCGATTCAACCAGGGCTTCAATAAAATGAATGGTATTCAGGCAGTTTACGTTATAGAAATCCTCTTTTTTCTGTGCCTTGGTTAGTCCGGCGTTGTGTATGATATATTGAAACCTGATATGGTTTCTTTTACACTCCTCAAGGGTTTCGCGTACTTTCTCCCGGCTGGAGAAATCAAATTCAATAAATTGAATGCGCTTGTCCTGAAGATAAGCCCTCGAACTTGATTTCCGGATACCGGCATACACCTGAAAATCCTGCTTCAGCCCCTCTTCCACCAAAAAACTGCCAATGAACCCGCTGGCACCTGTGATCAGGACATTATTCATAGAAAGCTGGTATTGATTAACTAAGACATGAAAAAAAATGCAAAATGCAAATTGCAAAGTCAAAGTGCAAAATAAAAATGCAAAATGTAAAGTGCAAAGTTAAAGTGCAAAATAAAAATGCAAAATGTAAAGTGCAAAGTTAAAGTGCAAAATAAAAATGCAAAATGTAAAGTGCAAAGTTAAAGTGCAAAATAAAAATGCAAAATGTAAAGTACAAAGTTAAAGTGCAAAATATAGATTTGTAATGGATACCTGCTTTTGAAAACCCGAATTACTTTGCATTTTGACTTTGCAATTTGCCCTTTGCATTTCTAAAAGTGTTTTATCCAGCACCTGCGGGTCAGATGCTGCCGTCCATTGAAATTTTTCCAGATGGTAAGCGCTTTTGCATTGTCTTCCAGTTGCGGGTTGGTAATGGCCTTTTTAATGCCATATTTGATGTACGCCCGTTGCAACTCATTGTAATAAAGTGCATTCACACCTTTTGCATGATAATCGGGCCGTACACCGTTCAGGTACATGTCGATCGTATCGTTCTTTTTCATGGCCCGCAGGAGGTAGAGAAACCCAAACGGAAACAGCTTCCCTTCACACTTTTGAAGCGCTTTTGTCAGGGATGGCAAGGAAATGCCAAACCCGACCACATCGTCGTGCTCGTCAACCACAAAAGAGACGAATTCGGGACGGACAAATCCGAAATAGGCCTTGACATACATATCCACCTGCTTCCGGGACAATTCGGTATAACCGTACAGATCCTTAAAAGCCGCATTAAGTGTCTGAAACATTTTCGGGGCGTAGGGCAGCAATTCCTTTGCTTTTTTCGCCTTGATCAGCCGGAGTTTATATTTCTCCTGTACGAGCAGCGACAACCTTTCAACCTTTTCGGGGATGGAGGGAGGAATTTCAAATTCGTACTGAACCCAGTCGGCTGCCTTGCCAAAGCCCAGTTTTTCCATATGTTCCACGTAATAGGGATAATTGTAGATCGAGGCGAGGGTTGCCAGTTCATCAAAACCCTTGATCAGCATCCCTTCATTATCCATATCCGAGAAGCCAAGGGGCCCATGAATTCCATTCATCCCTTTCGACCGCCCCCACTCCACCACAGCTTCGACAAGCATCCGCGACACTTCATAATCATCAATAAAGTCAATCCAACCGAAGCGCACATGTTTTTCATTCCAGCGTTCGTTAGCCTTATGGTTGATGATGCCGGCAATGCGGCCAACGATCTCTTTGCCACGGCAGGCAACCCAGTACTCAGCTTCACAAAAATCAAAAGCAGGGTTTTTATCCCTGCTCAAGGTGTTCCTTTCATCCGTCCGTATCTGCGGACACCAGAATTTATTTCCTTTGTATAGCTGATAATGAAAGTCTATGAATCTTTTGAGATCCTTTTTCGTAGTTACTTTTTTTAATTCTATCCGGCCGGTCTGTGTCATCAGGTTCATTTTGAGATAATGTGGAGCTTCTTCCCCAGCTTCTCAAATTTCTCCAACGCAACATCAACTTGTTCTTTTGTATGGGTGGCCATGAGGGAAAAGCGGATCAGTGTATTATCCTTGCTGACGGCCGGAGCCACCACTGGATTCACGAAAATTCCTTCATCAAGCAGCATTCGGGTGATGGTGAGGGTCTTGAGATTATCACGGATATACAGCGGGATGATGGGGGTCACCGTGTTGCCGATGTCGAAACCCAGTCTCCTGAAATTATCGATGGCATAATGGGTCACATCCCACAAATGCCGGATGCGTTCAGGTTCGTTTTTGATGATTTCAAGGGCAGCAATCACGGCAGCAGCTGAGGCAGGCGTGGCTGATGCACTGAAGATCAGGGTGCGCGAATGATGTTTGATATAATTGATGGTTTCAAAATCGCTGGCAATAAACCCGCCCAGGGCTGCCAGGGATTTTGAAAAAGTACCCATTATCAGGTCGACTTTATCCGTCAAACCAAAATGACTTGCCGTTCCTGAGCCATGTTTGCCCAGCACACCAATGGAGTGCGCATCATCGACCATGATGGTCGCTTCATACTTTTCTGCAAGCTTCACGATTTCCGGCAGGTTGGCAATGTCGCCATCCATGCTGAACACACCATCAACCACGATCAGTTTGATCCTGCCCGGTTCGCACTTTTTAAGGACGCTTTCCAGCGAATGCATGTCGTTGTGACGAAACTTCAGCACTTTTGCAAACGATAACCGGGTGGCTTCGATGATCGAAGCGTGGTCAAGTTCGTCGATCAGGAGATAATCATTGCGGCCGGTTACGGTGGGAATGACTCCCAGGTTCACCTGGAAACCGGTACTGTAGACAAGTGCGGATTGTTTTCCGACAAATTCGGCAAGTTTGTTTTCAAGTTCAATATGAATATCCAGCGTTCCGTTCAGAAAACGGGATCCGGCACAGCCGGTACCATACTTTTCCGTTGCCTTGATGGCAGCTTCCTTGATCTTCGGATGGTTGGTCAACCCCAGGTAACTGTTGGAACCAAACATCAACACTTTCTTCCCGTTCATGGTCACCACGGTATCCTGATCCGATTCGATCATCCGAAAGAATGGATATATCCCCATCTTCTCTACTTTCTGGGGCTCGGTATAGTGGGCTAATTTACGCTGTAAAATCCTCATTTGTCTATGTTTCTGTAAAAAATTAGCGTGCAAAGGTACAAAGAAAATATTACATATTCTGATTTGCAAAATCGCAACCGGCCCTTAACGCACTTAAATTAAGCTCGATGATTTTATCTCCTTTTTTTCTGAAAATAAAGCGAATCGCATCTTCGATTTTTTCATATGCCATTCCAAGGAAAGGAGAAGCAGCGCCAAGCATGACAATGTTGGTTGCCTTGGCCGACCCGGCTACTTTGGCTGTTGCATCCGCGTCCAGTGCGATGTGATGAGGCACCTTGGCGATTTCACGCATGATTTCGTCAATGGCAGGATAGTTGGGTATGTTGTTAAAAGGGCGCGTGTTGGTAATCACCCACCCTTCGCCTGAAAGATACGGAAGATAGCGTAGTGATTCGAGGGGTTCAATCGATATGATCATATCTGCCTGGCCAAACGGAATGAGGTCTGAAGCGATAGGATTATGCGAAATCCTCAGGTTCGACATCACATCGCCTCCCCGCTGGCTCATGCCATGTACTTCCGATTGTTTGAGAAACATTCCTTGTTCCAGTGCAGCATAGCCGATGATGGAGGCTATTGAGATGATCCCCTGGCCTCCCACACCTGCTAAAATGATATCTTTTTTCATCAGTTTATCGATTTACTTGTTCCTCAGTTTTTCCCGGACGCGTTTGTCGATGGCGACAATGCACTCCCGGCGGGGAATGATCACCGAAACCCCCGCGTAGGCCAGCTCCTCCTTCATAATGGCAACATTCTCCTCATGATTTTTTTTCAGTGGTTTCAGAATGCGGATATGCGCCTCTTCCACCCCAAGACCTCTGCAGATATCTTCAATTTTTCCAAATCCGGGTGAATCCTGCCCCCCGGTCATCGCGGTCGTGCCATTGTCAAGAATCATGATCGTGATGGGAGATTTGTCGTTGATGGCGTCGAGCAGCCCGGTCATTCCCGAATGGGTAAAAGTGGAGTCCCCGATTACGGCAACAGCAGGAACCAGCCCGGCATCAGCCGCGCCTTTGGCCATGGTGATCGAAGCACCCATGTCGACACAGGAGTTGATCGCTTCGTAAGGCTTCAGGGCACCCAGGGTGTAACAACCGATGTCGGAAAATACACGGCCATGCGATAAAACGCTGAGCGTTTCGCTCAGGGCATAGTATGAGTCGATGTGCGGACAACCACTGCATAACGAAGGCGGACGGCCAACAACCAGGTCGGGAACGGGTAAGCCAAAGGTGTCGGGTTTTCCCAGGGCAACGGCCACAAGGTTTGGATTCAGTTCCCCGTCGCGCGGAAGGGTTCCGTCGAGCCGGCCCTTTACTTTCAACCCCCGGCCAAGATAACCTTTTAACAACTCCTCCACAATCGGGTAGCCATCTTCGATCACCAGGATTTCATCACATTCGTCCGCCATTTTTTCAACCAGTTTGCGGGGCAGGGGGTACTGTCCGATCTTCAGTACGGGACAGGGCACGTTACGGTCGGCAAAGTTTTCCAACAGGTAATTGTAGGCAATTCCGCAGACGATAATACCCATCGACTTGTCCGGGCCGTCAATGTATTTGTTGAACGGCGATGCTTCCGACTCGGTGATAAACGATGCATGCTCACGCAGGAGGTTTTTGTAGCGTTTTCTTGCAATGTTGGGAAGCAACACAAACTGACGCAGGTCGGAAGGCATTCTAAGTTCGTTTTGTTTCCTGATTTCCGGCCTGCGCACCACCCCCGAACGGGAATGAGCCATGCGGGTGGTAATCCGCATCAGAACAGGTACTTTGTATTTTTCTGAAAAATCGAATCCATAATGAACCATGTCGTAAGCTTCCTGCTGATCAACCGGCTCAAGTATGGGGACGAGGGCAAACTTCCCGTAAAACCTCGAATCCTGCTCGTTCTGCGATGAATGCATGGAGGGATCATCTGCAGCAACCACCATCATTCCCCCGTTTGCTCCTGTAATGGCCGAATTGATAAACGGATCGGCAGCAACGTTCAACCCTACATGCTTCATGCAAACCATGGTCCGTTTGCCGGCATATGACATTCCAAGTGCCGATTCCATGGCTGTTTTTTCATTGACCGACCATCCTGAATGAATATGATTTTCCGCGGCAAATTTTGAATTCTGTACAAATTCGGTAATTTCAGTCGAGGGAGTTCCGGGATAGGCATAGATGCCAGACATACCGGCATCGAGAGCACCCTGGGCAATGGCCTCATCCCCCAATAACAATAATTTCTGCATGGCGTGATTTAAAGGTATTTGAACCTCTACAAAAATAAGAATATTTTTCTAATGACGGGTTTATCCAAACAGTGTTTTCGTTTTTTTTACCCGATGATTATGACTACTTTTGCTCCCTTGGACCCGATTCAGTCATCAACAACTTATGAACCTTCCACAAAGATTTTTCAGTCTCTTTTCTCTTACAGCTCTTCTTCTGTTTATTCATTCAACCGGCTTCGCCCAGAATTGCTCGATTCGTGGTTTTATTTATGAACAGGAAACAGGAGAACCTGTTTTGTTTACAAACGTTTACCTCTATAAAACCTCCATTGGGGCTCCAACCGATGCAAACGGGTATTTTGCAATTACCAAAATCCCCCCCGGCCAGTATTTCCTGATGGTCACCTATGTCGGGTTTGACACCTTGAAAATACCCATCACGCTGAAGGCTAACGAAATGTTGTCAAAAAAACTCTACCTTACAAAGTCCACCTTTCAACTGGATGAAATCAGCATTTCAGCAGCCCGCCAGGATAAGGTCAGGGAAACGCAAACCAGCATCATCAAGATCACTCCGAAAGAGATCCAGTCGATTCCTACCATCGGCGGGCAGCCCGACCTGGCACAGTACCTGCAGGTACTCCCCGGCGTCATCTTCTCAGGTGACCAGGGCGGCCAGCTTTATATCCGCGGAGGCCCCCCGATACAGAACAAGGTCCTCTACGACGGGATGATCGTTTACAATCCTTTCCATTCCATCGGATTGTTTTCAGTATTTGACGTCGATATTCTGAAAAACGTGGATGTTTATACCGGAGGTTTCGGGGCCGAATATGGCGGACGCCTGTCGTCGGTGATGGATGTTACCACCCGTGATGGAAACAAGAACCGCCTTGCGGGCAAATTCGATGTCAGCACTTTTGGCGCCAAGGCGCTCCTGGAGGGCCCCATCCACAAGCAAAAAAACGAGGATGATGCAAGCGCAACATTCCTGCTTTCAATCAAGAACTCCTACCTTGCACAGTCGAGCAAGATTTTTTACACCTACATCGATAAAAACGGGCTTCCCTTCAATTACCTGGATATCTACGGAAAAATCGCTGTCAATTCGCCCAACGGAAGCAAGGTCGACGTTTTCGGTTTCAATTTCAACGACAATGTAACTTACAAGGTTTTGCAGAATTACAGCTGGAAATCCTATGGAGGAGGCATGACCTTCCTGGCGATCCCGGGAAAAAGTTCGGTGCTGATTGAAGGCAACTTCGCCTACTCGACCTACAAAGTTGATCTGGAAGAGGCCAACAAATCACCAAGGTCAAGTTCGATCAACGGATTCAACGGAGGTTTGAATTTTACCTATTTTTTCGGCAAGGATGCCCTTAAATACGGCCTGGAAATGTCGGGATATAAGACGATTCTCGACTTTTACAACATCGTGAACCGCCAGATTGACTACACCCAGAATTCGACGGAAGCAGCAGTTTTTGTGAAGTATAAGTGGATGTTTGGGAAGTTCATTATCGAGCCGGGACTGCGGTTTCAGTACTATGCTTCTATTTCAGCAGCATCCTTTGAGCCCCGCCTGGCGATCAAATACAACGCCTATAAAAATTTCCGTTTGAAAATGGCCGCCGGCCTTTACTCCCAGAACCTGATCAGTACAACTTATGACAAGGATGTGGTGAACCTTTTCTATGGTTACATTACCAGCCCCACAAACAAATTGCAGAAATGCGACCAGGTTGTTTTGGGGTTTGAATGGGATCTCATGCAAAACCTGTCGCTGAATGTTGAAGGATACTATAAATATTACCCGAGACTGACTACCCTCAACCGGAATAAACTTTATGACGACACCCCCGAAAATGCCAATGTTGCCGATTACTACAAAAAGGATTTTGTGTATGAAACAGGGGATGCCGAAGGGGTGGATTTTTCGGTGAAATACGATTGGAAAAAAATCCACTTCTGGTTAACCTATTCACTCGGCTATATCCACCGCCAGGATGGCGTGTATACATTTGTTCCTCCCTACGACCGTCGTCACAACCTGAACGTTGTTTCCACCTTTAACTGGGGAAAAAGAAATGACTGGGAGCTCGACGCCAGGTATAACTTTGGTTCCGGCTTCCCGTTTACGCAAACCGGGGGGTTTTTCGAGCAAATAAATTTTGCCAACATGGGAACAAATTACGCAACGACCAATGGCACGCTGGGAATTCTCTATTCGGATTATGACAAGGGAAGGCTTCCTTATTACAGCCGGCTCGACATTAATTTAAAAAAGATCTTTTTCCTGGGAAAAACAACCAAATTCGAGATCAATGCAAGTGTGACAAATGCCCTCGACCAGCAGAACATTTTCTATTTCGACAGGGTCACCTATACACGTATCGACCAGATGCCGATCATGCCGAGTCTTGGGTTGAGTTTCAGCTTCTGACCTCCCAAACACAACCATATGAAAAACATCGCCTCAACCATTGCCATTGTAATGATCACCTTAACTGTTGCGCTGACAGGATGTACCAAGGATTCAAATACAACGCCTGACCCCGGCCGGTCCTCGTTCATAGGCAAATGGTCGGTCTCCCCGACCAAACTTACCTACGAGGTGACCATTTCGGCAGATCCCAACTCGTCAACCGGGGTATTCATCAGCAATTTTGCGATGATAGGCACAACCTACCCTCCTGCCGGTGCATCGATCAAGGGAAATACGATCACCCTGGATGCCAACCAGGTTATCGGGAATGGACTGACAATCAATGGATCCGGTACACTATCAGGAACGAAGATCGCCTGGCATTACACCATATTTGACGGGGCCGATCTTACAACGGTCAACGAAACCTATACAAGGGAGTAATCATTTCTTCCCGGAGATCATTTTCTGGCTGTTCCCGAGGATCCCGATTACTTTCTCGTACATTTTTGCGTAGATGTCGGGTTTCTCACGATAGAAGGTCAAATTCTGCTCATACCTTGCCCTGCTGATGTGGTATTTTTTGTAAATGCCCTGGTAATAATAGCCCGGTTTATCCCTCGTATCCTTGCCTTCATTGCGTTCAAGCAACAGCGCTGCTTCCACGACATGCACATCTGCAAGGATCAGAACCATTTTTTCAGGGGAGATCAGCGAATCGGCTGGGATGGCAAAAGGAGCATCAGCAACATTCTTTTTCTCCCTGCAGGCAATGAGAAGCAGGCAGAACATGATCGCAACCGGGAACCGTGCGGTGAAAATCATTTTTTCCTTTGCTGGTATTCTTTGTTGAGCGCCTCCAGAACAGGGATGGTGATATCCAGCGTGTCGTTTGTTACGAGGATCTCACCTCCGGATTTATAGCCCATGATGTAATCGAATTTATACTGACGGTTGAACCGCTTCAGAAAGGCAGTAACGCTGTCGACCAGCCTCAGGTTCATGTGCATCTCCTGTTCGGCGACCTGCTGTGTGTAACTTTCCTTTTTCTGCATCAGCGCCTGTTGTTTCTGCATCAGTTGTTCGTAAATCACTTTTGCCTTCTCTTCGGGGATGGCATTGGCTGAAACCTTCTGCTGAAAATCATTGGCCTCCTTCTGCAACGCATTTTGCTCGGCCAGCACCTCCGTTTGGAGCTTTTTACTGGTACCTTCGAGGTCCTTCCGAAGAATTTTTACATAATCATAATAGGCATTGAGGCTGTCGATGTTGACAAAGACGACCGAAAGCTGCTTGCCTGAACTCTTCTGTACCGCAATGGGAGGAGCCGGCTCCGGTCTGTTCCGGCCATTAAAATAGAGGGCATACAAAACAATCAGACCCAGCAAAACGATCAGGCCTAAAACTGTGTTGAAATTAAAAGTGAAAAACGGTTGTTTACCGGGTTTGTCGCCGGTTGATGGTTCAATACCCGGGTAAAGGGTTTCCAACTCCTGAACGGTTTCAGGATTTTCAATGTTCTCTTCTTGCATATTGACTTGATTAATTTCCTAGTTCTGACATGAATTTTATGCGCATCAGCCTGATCTCCTCTTCCGTGAATTCATCTTCGCCCAAATCCTTCAGGGCTTCTTCGATGGAGTCGGATTCAGCCTTTCTGAAGTATTCGAATATCTCTTCCTGGTGATAAGGGTCGACAAATTCATCTATATAATACTTTATGTCGATTTTCGTCCCTGAACCTACAATGCTCTCCATTTCGGTGATCAGCTCGTCAAAACTGAGATTTTTAGCCAGGGCGATATCTTCCAGTGCCACTTTGCGGTCGATGCTCTTGATGATAAAAACCTTGATCCCCGATTTATTCACGACCGATTTAACAACCATGTCCATCGGGCGGATGATCTCGTTCTCTTCAACATATTCCTTGATCAGCGAGAGAAAGGGCTTGCCATATTTCAAGGCCTTTCCCGATCCAACCCCGGTAATCTGTTTCAGCTCCTCAACCGTGATCGGATACTGGATGGCCATATCTTCCAGGGAGGGATCCTGGAAAATGACGAAAGGAGGAAGTTTCTCCTTGCGCGCAATTTCCTTGCGCAGGTCCTTCAGGAGGGCAAACAATGTTTTATCAGCGGTACTGCTTTTTGAGCCAAGCGCTTCAAAAAGTTCCTCTTCCTCCGGATTTTCGAAATCATGGTCATCAACAAGCATGATCGAATGAGGTTTCTTAAGGAACTCGGTGCCTTCAGGACTGATTTTCAGCAGGCCATAATTCTCTATGTCCTTTGTCAGAAGTCGTTCGATCAGCGTTTGCCGGATCACGGCATTCCAGAATTTCTCATCCCGGTCGGCCCCCTTGCCAAAAACTTCCAGTTTGTTGTGCTTTGACGACTTGATGGTGGCCGCACTTTTGCCAAGGAGGATGTTGATGATGTGCTTGTTTTTAAATTGCTGTTTAACAGCCATTACCGTTTCAAGGACCAGCTGAACATATTGCTTTCCTTCAAATTTTTTCTTTGGATGCATACAGTTGTCACAGTTCTGACAATTATCTTCCGTGTAAATCTCTCCAAAATAGTGGAGCAGCTGTTTCCGGCGGCATACGGACGATTCACTGTACGACACCGTTTCCATCAGCAGCTGCTTGGCAATTTCCTGTTCTGCCACCGCTTTGCCTTTCAGAAACTTTTCAAGCTTCTGAATATCGTCGTAGCTGTAAAACGCGATGCAGTTGCCCTCGCCGTCATCGCGCCCGCTGCGGCCTGTCTCCTGGTAATATCCCTCAAGGCTTTTGGGCATGTCGTTGTGGATCACAAAACGAACATCAGGTTTATCGATTCCCATGCCAAAGGCAATGGTAGCAACGATTACGTCCACCTCTTCCATGAGGAATTTATCCTGGTTCTGGCGGCGGGTTGTTGCATCAAGGCCTGCATGGTATGGCAATGCCTTGATTCCGTTCACGACGAAACTCTCCGAAAGTTCTTCAACTTTTTTTCTGCTCAGACAATAAACAATGCCCGATTTTCCGGCGTGCCCCTTGATAAATTTAATGATATCCTTGGTGACATTTTTTGATTTCGCGCGAACCTCGTAATAGAGGTTTGGCCGGTTGAACGAAGAGAGGAAAACTTTTGCATCAAGCATATTCAGGTTCTTCTGAATATCCTGCTGCACCTTGGGTGTTGCGGTTGCCGTGAGCGCTATGACCGGTACTTTCTGCCCGATTGCATCGATGATCGGCCTGAGTCTCCTGTATTCAGGTCTGAAATCATGACCCCACTCAGAAATGCAATGCGCCTCATCAATGGCATAAAAGGATATTTGAATGTTTTGAAGAAATTCGATATTCTCTTCCTTGGTGATCGTTTCGGGTGCCACATACAACAACTTGGTACTGCCGTTGACGATATCCTGTTTTACTTGCATGATCTCCTGCTTTGTAAGCGAAGAATTCATGAAATGAGCAACATTGTTCTCGGTACCGAAGCTCCTGATAGAATCAACCTGGTTCTTCATGAGCGCTATCAATGGGGAGACGATGATCGCCGTGCCCGGTTTCATCATGGCCGGAAGCTGATAACAGAGTGATTTCCCCCCTCCGGTCGGCATGATGACAAAGGTATCATTGTTAGCCAAAACACTTCGTATGATGGCCTCCTGATTGCCCTTAAAGCTATCATAACCAAACACTTTCTTCAATACTTCAAACAGCTGATGCTCGTCTTTGTTAGCCGCCATTTTTTGACTTGGATTTATTTTAGTACTTTTGTTCAGGGCAAGTTGGTTTATAACTTTTTAGCGCTCCTATATACAAATGTAAGTATAAACGTTTGGAAACAAACAAATTTTTATAAAATAAATTGTGCTTTGAAAAACAATAAAGCATTAAAAGCGGTCGCAATCAACACAATAACCGATGAAGCGGCCGCCATAACAAATTTAATAAAATCTGTCGATGCAGATTTCTTAAATTGTATTGCGCTCATACTCCATTCTAAAGGACGTGTGATCGTAACCGGCATTGGTAAAAGCGCGATCATCGGGCAAAAAATCGTTGCGACCATGAACTCCACCGGGACCCCGGCCAGTTTCCTGCATGCGGCCGACGCCATTCATGGCGACCTGGGTACGATTCAAAAGGAAGATATCGTTATCTGTATTTCCAACAGCGGGGAGACCCCCGAAATCAAGATCCTGGTTCCATTATTAAAGGAATATGGCAGTTCGCTGATAGCCATGGTCGGAAAAAAAGAGTCGTTCCTGGCGAAACAAGCCGATTTCATCATCAACACCATGGTGTCAAAGGAGGCTTGTCCAAACAACCTGGCCCCTACTTCAAGCACCACCGCACAAATGGTCATGGGAGATGCCCTTGCCGTTTGTCTCCTTGAAGCCCGGGGTTTTACGACCGGCGACTTCGCCAGGCTTCATCCGGGTGGTGCAATCGGCAAGCAGCTTTACCTTAAAGTCAGCGATCTCTATTCGGGGAATATGGCACCCAGGGTGAATCATGATGACGACATCAAAACCGTAATCATAGAGATCTCTTCAAAACGACTGGGTGCAACAGCTGTTATGAAAGGGGGTGCGCTTCTGGGGATCATTACAGATGGAGATCTCCGCAGGATGCTTGAAAAAAACAGCGATCTCAGCATCCTGAAAGCAGCAGACATCATGACCAGAAACCCGCGTACCATCTCCTCGGATACACTCGTTGTCAATGCACTTGGTCTTATGCGCGAAAAAAACATCACCCAGCTTCTGGTGGTGGACAAAAACAAATACAGGGGAGTCATCCACCTTCACGATATTCTTCGCGAAGGAATAATTTAAGATGAAGAAGCTTGTCTTTCTCTGTTTCTGCTGGATTTGCATTCCCGTTTTCACATTTGCACAGGTCACCAAAATCATGGGTACCGTGCGTGACGGGCAATCGAAAGAAGCCATCCCTTTTGTCAACATCATCATTCCCGGAACCACTGCAGGAACCCTTACCGATTTCAACGGAAACTACTCCCTCGAATTCAGGCAACAGGGAGATTCTGTCAGGGCATTCCTGATCGGGTACAGCGGGATTACGCGGAAAATTCAAAGAAACCGCTTTCAAACAATTGATTTCGAACTGATACCACAAAATCTCAACCTTCCGGAAGTGACCATAACCTACCAGGGAAACCCGGCTGACGTGCTGATTAAAAAAGTCATCAGGAACAAGGACAAAAACAACCTTCAGTCGTTCCAGGCTTACCAGTATGAAGCCTATACCAAAGTTGAAATCGATGCAAACAACATCAGTGAAAAATTCCGGAACAGGAAAATCCTGAAGCAGTTTGATTTCGTATGGAGTTATCTCGATACATCGACATTGAACGGCAAATCCTACCTTCCGGTTTTCATTACCGAAACGATGTCTGATATCTATTTCCGGAGGTCGCCCCGGCTGAAGAAGGAGATTATCACGGCATCTTCGATCTCGGGAATGAAAAATGCAAGTGCCTCGCAGTTCTTTGGTCAACTATCCGAACAAGTGGATCTCTATAAAAATTTCATCCCCCTTTTTGAGAAAAACTTTGTCAGCCCGATTTCCGATTTCGCGCTTGATTACTATAAATTTTATCTGATAGACAGCAGTTTCATTGCAAACAACTGGTGTTATCACCTCATGTTCAAACCCCGGAGAAAACAGGAGCTGACCTTTTCAGGAAATCTCTGGATCAATGACACCTCTTTTGCCGTGAAAAAAATAAGGATGCGCGTTGCCGATGATGCCAATCTTAATTTCATCAACGACCTGCAGGTTGAACAGGAGTTCGAATGGACCGGTAATCTTTTCTGGATGCTGACCAGGGATGTTTTAAATGCCGATTTCAACATCCTTGAAAATTCAACAAAAACACTTGGGTTTTATGGGCACAGGACTTCTGTTTATAAAAATTTCCAGTTTGATATCGCGGAGAGCAAGCGGTTTTCCCGATCTTCATCTGATGTTCTGATTGATCCTGAGGCATCCGGCAAATCAAGGGAATTCTGGGACAACAGCAGGCCTGAAAAACTAAGTTCCAGGGAACAGGGAATCTATACGATGATCGATTCGGTCAAGTCGATCCCTGTTTTTAAAACCTATTCCGACATTATTTATGGCGTTTTAACCGGATACCTGAAATGGGGGAAGGTTCAACTCGGCCCTTACTCCAAACTTTTCAGTTACAATGCCATCGAAGGTTACCGTTTTCGATTCGGGATGCGCACGGCCAACAGCTTCAGTAAAAAAATACAGCTCCAGGGTTACCTGGCATATGGCACCCTCGACCAGAAACTGAAATACGGAGGAGATATTATTTATATGTTCAGTAAAAATCCGCGCCGCGACCTGACCATCGGATATAAATATGATATTGAACAACTGGGGGTAAGCCTTACCGCATACCCGACCGACAACATTTTCTCCTCTCTTTTCAGCAGGGGTCCAAACAACAAACTGACGATGGTTCGTGAATACCGGGCCGGTTATGAACATGAGTGGTATAACGGGTTTATCAACAGGGTTCAACTGATTCACCGCGAAATTTTTCCATTGGGTGCCACCGAATTTGTTGTTTTTCAGGGTTCACGGATGGACCCCCAATTCATGAGTTCGATATACACCTCCGAAATCCAGGTTGACACAAGGCTTTCATTCCGTGAAACTTTCGTGGCAGGTGAATTCACCCGAACCTACATCAGCACGGTATTCCCGATTCTCCAGTTAAGTTTTACCTATGGAATTCCAAAAGTATTCAAAAGCGATTATGAATATCAAAAACTGGTGCTGAACCTATCGGAGTGGTTTAATTTCGCAACCATCGGATGGTCGAAATATATTGTTGAAGCAGGGAAGATATGGGGAACCCTGCCCTACCCGCTTCTCAGGATTCATGATGGAAACCAGACTTTTTTTTACGATGATAATTCCTCGAACCTGATGAATTACTATGAGTTTGTCAGCGATGCCTGGATCAGCGCATCTTTTACCCATCATTTCGACGGTTTGCTTTTTAACAAGATTCCCCTTGTCAGAAAGCTGAAATGGCGCGAAGTTGCCCGCGCCAGAGTTGTTTACGGGACCCTGAACGATAAAAATGCGCAATATTCCCTTTTCCCGGCAAACATGCAGTCGTTAAACCGGGTACCATATTGGGAAGCGGGAGCAGGAATTGAAAATATTTTTAAAATTATCAGGATCGATGCGATCTGGCGGTTGAGCCATCTTCAGGATGAACGCTATTCAAACGTGCCCAAATTCGGAATATTCGTATCCCTGTTCTTTTCTTTCTAATTTTGCCTGCCGGGAACCACCGTTGCTCATTAAAAATTCATCGCATGATCCTCAGAACTGAAAAAATTGTTAAAAAGTACAGGAAACGTACTGTTGTGAACGAGGTTTCCATTGAACTGAACCAGGGCGAGATTGTTGGACTGCTGGGTCCGAACGGGGCGGGAAAAACCACTTCGTTCTACATCATTGTCGGCCTGATCAAGCCCCTTTCAGGTGCGGTGTTTCTCGACGACGTCAACATTACCAAGGAGCCCATGTATAAGAGAGCCCAACGCGGCATCAGCTACCTGCCGCAGGAGGCATCCATTTTCCGCAAACTCAGCGTGGAGGACAACATCAGGTCGATCCTTGAATTTACCGGTCTGACAAAAGAGCTGCAAAAAGAACGTCTTGAAAAACTGCTGGATGAATTCGGCCTGCAGCATGTCCGGAAAAGCCAGGGGATAACCTTATCCGGAGGTGAACGGAGACGTTGTGAAATTGCCCGTTCGCTGGCGGTTGATCCGAAGTTTGTTCTGCTTGACGAACCATTTGCCGGAATCGACCCGATTGCGGTGGAGGATATCCAGCAAATCGTGACCAGGCTGAAGGAGAAAAATATCGGGGTGCTGATCACCGACCATAATGTTCATGAAACCCTTTCCATCACCGACCGTTCATACCTGCTGTTCGAAGGATCAATCCTGATGGCAGGAACAGGTCAGGAACTCGCAAACGATCCGCATGTGCGGAAGGTGTACCTGGGACAACATTTCGAACTGCGCTAAACGCGGAGGTTTTCCCCGTTATTCCACGATGTAGTTTTGAAAAAAGATCGACATCAGGATATATAAAATGATGATGATCGGAATGGCGCTCAGGAAAAACAGGATAAAAAGCGAGATGGATGAAATCAGGAAAATGTAACGCAACTCGTTCCCGTGCCATGCGAGGTTTTTGAACTTCATCGAAAATATTTTAAATTCCGAAATCAGGAGATAGGAAAAGAAAACCGCAAGAATGGTCAGGATGCGCGTATTGGAAAAAACTGTCATCATGAAATCAAGATGGATCAGGCTGAACAATCCCGGCTGAACGAAGAGAACCAGCGGGATGGATGCGAAGAAAATCGCTGTGGCAGGCGTGGGAATTCCGATGAAATTGACCTCCTGACGCAAATCAATGTTGAATTTCGCCAGCCGCAATGCCGAACAAACCGGGATCAGCATGGCAAAATATGGCGTAATATGCATTCTTTCCAAAACATTGCAGCTCCCGGCACAATGACCCGAAATCATCTGGAAGATCATGATTCCAGGAGCAACACCAAATGAAACCATGTCGGCCAGCGAATCAAGTTGTTTCCCGAGTTCCGAATGGGCATTGAGAATCCGGGCAGCGTTTCCGTCAAGAAAATCAAACACTGCAGCAATAAAGATAAAGAGCGAGGCGTAAGCATAACTGCCTTGAATCGTCAGGGTAAGGGATATAAGCCCGCTTAACAGATTCATGATGGTGAGGGTATTCGGAATATGCTGTTTGATTTTCATAATGTTGGTTTTCCTGCAAAAATACCCATTAATTTTTATTATCTTCGAATGGTTGATTCTGACATGTCCTAAAGTTTTTTTTTCTATTTTTACACATGCTAACAATTGACATAACTTAAATCTAATTTATTATGAACAAAGTACTTAACAGAACTATCCTGATCTCAGTCATTTTGTTTGCCATGGCATCAGGCACCAAGGCACAGTTCAATATCTCCGCGGAGATGAAAATGAGGGGGGAATACCGGGATGGATATGGAATGCTCCTCGACTCCTCTAAAACACCTTATGGTGACATCCTGGGCAGGGCACGGCTGTTGTTTGATTATACAAATGAAAAGATCACCACCCGTTTCTCGCTCTATGATGCATGGGTTTATGGTCAGAATTACTACTCATCGGATACGATCTCAAAGAATACCGTCAATGTTTATGAAGCATGGCTTAAATACAATTTCAACTCAGCCTTCGGCATCAAAGTCGGCCGCATGGAGGTGGCTTATGACGATGAACGGTTATTCGGTGTCTCCAACTGGAGCATGTGGGGTGCCACGCACGACATCGTCATTGCCCAGTATGAAAGTCCCCTCGGAAACCTGAAAGGGGATGCCGGTTTTGCCATCAACAACACTGCCCCGGCAAATGCCTATCTGGGTTCGTACAACATGAAAAAAAATTACAAATACATGGGATATCTCTATCTCAACAAAAAATTCATGGACAATAAACTCACCCTTTCAGTGCTCGGGATTGTGGATGCTTTTCAAAAGAGCAACATCACCACGACAAAATCCACCACGAAAACAGATACCATCTTCATCCGCAACCAACACGACTCCATCATTGGCACTTCCATTACAAAAACACCGGTGACAACATCAACCACCCAGGAATTCATCGATATGTTATATGCACGTGCAACCGTTGGTGCCGGGTTGCTTTTCAACAGCAAAAAATGGGGGTTTTTCGTGAATGGCTATTACCAGGGAGGACATACTCCCGACGGAAAAACGCTGAGTGCGAATTTTTATGCCGTCTGGGCCAGTTACCAGGTGATCAAACCGCTGAAACTCCAGGTTGGATTTGACCATCTGAGCGGTAACAATTTTTCCGACACCACAGCCTACAAAACCAAACTGAAGGGGTTCAGCACCCTTTACGGGACCTCTCACCGTGCCTATGGTTACATGGACCTTTTCAACAGTCTGGTGAAGGACAACCTTAGCCCGGGACTGAACGACCTCTATGGAAGAGTCACCGTGAACCTGAATGACAAGATGTTCATTGAAGGCACTTACCGCTGGTTCAGCATTCCTTACGGGTACCTCTATTTAAAACCGACCAAGGCAAAACCCCTCGGTTACACTGCCGTGTCAAAAAGCCTTGGTTCCGAAATTGACCTGATGTACTCCTACAAACCCATTGCAAACCTGGAATTCAATGCCGCCTACTGTTTCTTCATGCCGACATCAACAATGGAAACTTACGATGGCCTGAAAACAGGTACGGCCCGTTTTGCCCAGTATGCCTATATCATGATCACTTACAAACCAAATTTCTTTAATTCCGGCAAACACTAACCTCCTGGTTTTTTCCCGACCTTTGCCGGAAAAAGATTCTGATGTCTGACCCCGGAACCATACGCATCAAAGATTTCGATTACGAGCTGCCAGCGGAACAGATTGCACAGTTTCCGCTGGCGACGCGTGATGCCTCGAAGCTCCTGGTCTACGACAATGGCAGGATTCAGGATGCTGCTTTTTCGGAGCTGGACCGGTATCTTCCGTCAAACAGTTTGCTGGTTTTCAACAACACCCGTGTGATCCGGGCCAGGCTCATTTTCAATAAATCCACCGGAGGCCTGGTTGAAATTTTTTGTCTTGAGCCACTTTCTCCAACCCGCGAGATCCAGGAGGCATTTCACCAGGCTACCGCCGCCACGTGGAAATGCCTGGTGGGGAACCTGAAACGATGGAAATCGGGGACACTGGTGCGCCAATGCACCCACGACGGCAATCTGTACCGGATGTTTGCCGATCGGGCCGGGGATGGTGATGACGGTACTTTTAACATTGCTTTTCACTGGGATCCTCCGGAAAAAACATTTTCCGAGATCCTTGAATTGATGGGGCATATCCCATTGCCTCCCTATATCACCCGGCAGACGGAACAGTCGGACAATGAACGTTACCAAACCATATATGCGGCCCATGAAGGCTCTGTTGCAGCACCGACCGCTGGTTTGCATTTTACAACCGGGCTTTTTGACCGGCTTCATTCCAAAGGCATTGAAACCGACCATGTCACCCTGCATGTTGGCGTTGGGACGTTCCGCCCGGTTAGTGTTGAGCAAATCGGGGAACATGTGATGCATCATGAAAAAATTGTAGTTTCAAAAAAGAGCATCGAGCGGCTGTTAAACAACCTTGACCGCCCGGTTTTTGCCATCGGGACCACCTCCGCCCGTACGCTGGAAAGTCTTTACTGGCTCGGTGTGAAGTTGTTCCGCCAGGGTTCACACTCCCTTCCGGCTGTATCCCAGTGGGATCCCTACCATCAAAACGCTGAAGATCTTATCCCTGTTAAGCAATCACTTGAAATCCTCCTCGGGTATCTCGGGGCGCATCACCTTGAGGAATATTCGGGAGAGACCCAGCTCATGATCGTTCCGGGATACCGCTTCCGGTTTCTCTCGGGGCTCCTTACAAACTTTCACATGCCGCAGAGCACTTTGCTGCTGCTGGTTGCCGCCATGATCGGTGACGACTGGCAAACATGCTATGCGCATGCCCTTCGGAACGGTTACCGGTTTCTCAGCTATGGCGATTCCTCCCTCTTTTTTAACCAGCAGGTATAATTGCATTTAGATTTGTATCTTTGCAGTGCATTGCATCTTAAAACCGAACCCATGACATTAGCCATTTTATTACTTTTAGGATTAGGGACCAGTGAAATATTATTGATCGCACTGGTAGTACTGCTTCTTTTTGGTGGGAAGAAAATTCCTGAACTCATGAAGGGGTTGGGAAAAGGGGTGAAGAGTTTCAAGGATGGCATGGAAGGGATGGAAGAAGAGTTGAAAAAACCTTCGGAAAAATCTCCTTCAGTTGATCATGCTGAAAAAAAAGACTGACCTTTTCGCAAATCCGGCGGTATTTTTTCTGCGCTAAATGAAAAAGCGTGTTCTTTATGCAACTGCGCTTGCTTTCCTGTCAGTCTTGATCTGGGGAGCTTTCTACATCAACACATTGCTTCCCATCATCACCGGTTATCCTGCAAAATATTTATGTTCAGCAGTCTTTATTTCACACCGAAAGCCCGCTGAAGTGGAAGCTGCGGACCTTCATTTTTCTTTTATCCGGTATGTTTCCAACGACATCAATTACCTGGATAAAAGTGTTACCAGCCGTTTTCTGTGGGGTAAGTCAAAAGCAATTTACCGCGATGGTTTCGGAAGTACCTTGCTGCGCCGCACAAATGAAGCGGCACTGAAAAGAAGAACCATCCCTCCGACTGCCGGTGCCGGCTATAATCAGGACACCATTGCCTGGCCTCTCGGCAACCTCATACCCGATACCAGTACAGGCCTTGACAAGGATGCACTTGCCACCGTCACGAGAAACCTCATGATACATAACAGTTACCGTGGCAATGTCTATGCTTTTATGGTGGTTCACAACGGTATTCCGGTTGCAGAGGCATATAAAGCGGGTTTCAGCACCAAAACCCGTTTTCTCAGCTGGTCAATGGCAAAAAGTTTTACCAATGCGATTGCGGGCATCATGGTTAAAGACGGGATGGTTGACATTCATCAGAAAGCTGACATCCCGGCATGGAAAAACGACTCCCGGAGCGGGATTACGATCAATGACCTAATGCAAATGCAGAGCGGCCTTCAGTGGAACGAAGACTACGGCAACCGTTCCGATGTGACCCTGATGCTTTACAATAACGACGATTTTGCCGGGTTCGCATTCAACAAGCCCCTCGATTTCCCTGTCGGGAGCCATTGGTGTTATTCTTCCGGTTCTGCCAATATCGTCAGCTTCCTGTTGCGCAAAAAATTCAGGGGGGATGCTGCATATTGGGCCTATGCCCCGGCCCGCCTGTTCAATAAAACCGGGATGCCGGATGCTATTCTTGAGTCTGACCCTAGTGGAACGCAGGTTGGCTCATCTTACATCTATGCCACAGCACGCGATTATGCGCGGTTTGGCCTGCTTTACCTGCAGGATGGCATGTTCAACGGGGAGCGCATTTTGCCGGAAGGCTGGGTCGGGTATTCCACCACACCCGCGATACACAGCAAGGGCAACTATGGTGCGTTCTTCTGGCTGAACAAGGGAAATTCCTATCCGGCTGTTCCCGGCGACATGTATTTCTGCAATGGCCACGACGGGCAACTCCTGTTCATCATTCCATCGGAAAAGCTTATCGTGGTGGTTCTCGGTTATTCGCCGAGACCAAAAAACGAAGTGAATTTCAACCAGTTGCTAAATGATATCCTGGCCACAATAAAACATGATAAAACACAATAGGCACAATAGATCACAACAGGATCACAATAGAAAAGAGATGGTAAAATCAGGTTGACAGCAAAGTCTGTATGGCCGCCATATTCTGAAGGTTGAAAATATTTTTCCCGGCAGGAGTATAGAGGTAACTGATTTTTTGGGAATACTTGTCAACCACCCTCCCCCTCACTGTTTTCAACTGAAAGTTCAGGAGGTGATTCTCTTCGGTGAATGCCTCATCCAGAACCCCGATGGCTGACGGAAGCCACCGCTGCGGGAACATTTCTCCGTATCTGTTGCCTGTTCTGTATTCCTGTAGTTCCTGGTCAATTTTTTTCAGAATGGCCTTCTGTCCCTCCTCCGAAGCCGGTTCCTGCTCCTTCTCGCTTAGAAATTGCTGTATGGCCTCCTTATTCGGCACAATCAGTGCAACAGTATAGGGATTTTGATTGTTGTAAAGCATGCATTGTTCAATAAACCCTGATTGGGAAGAGAATGCTTCCTCCATGCCTTCAGGGCTGTATTTCTCACCATCATCGGCTATAAGCAGGCTTTTGAACCGGCCAAGCACATACAGGAAACCATCCCGGTCCATGAAGCCCATGTCGCCGGTATGCAGCCATCCGTTTCTAAGGGTTTCCTGCGTGGCTTCTTCATTTTTCCAGTACCCGGCCATGATGTTTTTCCCTTTTACGACGACCTCTCCCTTTTCTCCTGATGGACAGGTGTTTCCATGCTCATCGCAAATCTTCAGTTCAAGGTTTGCAACCACCAGGCCGGAAGATCCAAGTTTGTGGTTCCTGACCGAATTGGACGAGATGAAAGGCGATGCTTCGGTAAGGCCGTAGCCCTGCATCATCGGGATTCCGATGGCATAGAAAAACCGCTGGAATTCAATATCGAGCAAAGCTCCGCCACCAATGAAGAATTCGAGTCTGCCACCAAAGCCTTCCCTGATTTTCCTGAAGTAGATGTAATCAAAAACAGCAAGGACCGGTTTCAGGAACACCCGGAGCCCCTTGCCCCTGTTCCATCCTGTGCCGTCATGGATGAAAGCAATTTTAAGGGAAAAAGCAAACATCATTTCGGCAAATGAACCTTTCGCCCTGATTGATTTCTCTATATTCTTTTTGATGTTTTTTGCTATGGCAGGAACGCTGAACAAAAGATACGGCCTGATCTCCCTGATGTTTTTTGAGAGGTTCTTCAACGATTCGAGCGACGTTTTTCCCGCCTGAACCGAGGCAATGGACGCCCCTTTACCCATGAAACAATAAATTCCAGCTGTGTGGGCAAAAGCGTGATCCCAGGGGAGAATCAGCAATGTGGTGTAATTTTCAGAAATATCCATCAGCGAATACCCCTGCTCTATGTTGGCAATGTAATTGCCATGTGTGAGGATAATCCCTTTTGGATCAGCTGTCGTTCCTGAGGTATAGCTTATGTTGGCATAATCATCCTGTGTAACGGATGCCATCGTCTCCTGGAAAACATCCCTGTGGTTTTCAAGAAAGAGATCGCCGGAGGTCAAAATTTCACCAAGCGAGACTTCTGCAGTTGAAATTAAAGGAATATCATCGAGAACAATGATTTTCTCAAGCTGAGGCAATTCAGTCCTGATCTGCCTGATTTTATTGATTTGTGTTCCGGAAGCAACCAGGATTCGCGCACCAGAATGGTTCAGCCTGAATTTAATCTCATCGGGTTCATTTATTCTTACCGACAAGGGGACATTGACAGCGCCTGCAAACAACATCCCGAACTCACAGATCACCCAATCGTTCCTGGCTTCGGAAAGCAGCGCAATACGGTCTCCTTTTTTAATCCCGAGAGACATGAGTCCTGCAGCAAACCGGTACACCATTTCCCTCGTTTTCCCGTAGGTGGTTCCCCTGTACCCATCCCCCCTGTTTTCCCACAAATAGATATTATCATGAAACCTGTCGACACTCTGGTTAAAAAAATGAAGGAGGGTTTTCATCTGACTTTGCCCATTGTTAAGAAAAAACAAAGATAACAAGTATTTGTTGTTGGTTTCAGCAATTTATTTGGTCTAAATTATTAAATAGATTATCTTCGTGATGTTTTTAACATCAACAATACCAATGAAACTGATCCTAACTGTCTTATTCTTTCTTCCCTTGCTTTTTTCCTGTAAACAGGCCCAGTTCACTCCTAAAAATTACAAAGGATATCAACTGGTTGCAGGTACCAGCGGAGGAGTAACCGGCATGATGAAGGAGTACGTTCTACTTGGCAACGGTCAGCTGTTTCTCAGCAAGGGATTGAAAGGTGAATGGAAGGAGGTGAGGAAATTAAAAAAATCGAAGACCAAAGATATTTTCAATAAAGCCGAGGAGCTGGGCCTCGGCACCTTGAAATTCAACCATCCCGGTAACATGACCTCCTACCTGATCCTGAAACTGCCACCCCGTTCCAACGAAATCAAATGGGGTGAACCGGGCATTTCACCTCCCGACGGGGTTAGTGCATTTTACAATTACCTCCTGTCCGTTTTTTAACGTTCAATTCTGCTCCCAATAAAAATTGCCTGCGGGTGTTACCTTCCTTTTTTCGGTCACTGCCGGGTGCAGGAACGCCACAGATGATGAGATATAGCGTTATCTGAAATGAATATTCTTTTCTCTATGATACCTCGAGGATCAATCCCTTCAGGTATTCTCCTTCGGGATGGCAAATGTTTACCGGATGGTCGGGGCCCTGGGAAAGCTGATGAAGGATCTTCACCTGGCGCCCGGTTTCAATGGCCGCCGACTGAATGGCGGAACGGAACATCTCCCGTGAAATCGGCTGAGAGCATGAGAAGGTAAATAAAATGCCTCCCGGATTCAACCGTTTGATTGCTTCGGCGTTGATGTGAACATAGGCATGGAGTGCATTGTTGGTTACATGATGGGTTTTGGCAAAAGCAGGCGGGTCGAGGATGATCATGTCGTATTTTTCCTGCGTTTCCACCAAAAAACGCTTCACATCAGCCACTTCACAATGATGCCGTGACTCATCACAATCGTTCAGTTTAACGTTCTGGGCGGTCCAGTCGATGGCCTGTCTGGAACTGTCGATGGAATGTACCAGGGATGCACCGCCTTTCAATGCATACACCGAAAAAGCACCTGAATAGCAGAAGGCATTGAGCACCTTTCTGTCCTTTGCATAAAACTGTGCGAACATGCGGTTACCGCGTTGATCGAGGAAGAATCCGGTTTTTTGTCCCCGCACAAAATCAATTGAAAAACGATGACCGGTTTCAAGAATTTCCACCGGGGCTGAGGAACCGAAGATGAAATGATCGGGGGAACCATTGGCTAAACCGGCGGGCTGGGTGGTGACCACGCTATCAGGTGATTTTTCTTCTTTCAGGAAGAGTTTGGAATTGCGGGTGATGAGTTTTGACTTTTCCATGGTCTCGGAGCTCTTATCATACACCGCAACTAGCTTTTTGCCATAGAGGTCACGAAGTGCCTCGGTAAAAACAGGCAACAGCCGGTACATCCCAACTGAATGAGCCTGGATGACAGCCACACCGTTGTAGTAGTCGATGATAAGCCCGGGCAGCAAATCTCCTTCAGAAAACACCAGCCTGTAGGCGTTTGCAACAGATCCCGAAGTAAGCCCGATCCCTTTTCTGAACTGATAGGCTGATTTCAGTTTGGATTTCCAAAAGTGGTCGTTGACTTCAGCGGCTTCAAATGAAAATATTTTCACAGCTATGGATCCGGGCAGATAGTGCCCCATGGCAAGGAATTCGTTTCGTGCGCTCAGCACTTCGATGATATCGCCTTCGCGCGGCGCTCCTTCTATTTTTTCGATGGCCCCGGAGAAAATCCAGGGGTGGAAACGCTTTACGGCAGCCTCCTTGCCGGGTTTCAGGATGATTTTAGCGGTGTTTCTCATTTATTTAATTTTCGGTAAAGTTAATGCTCCCTGGCTGAATCTATGCATAAAGTAAAGCGGGAAATCCCTATTTTTGTCAGATAAAGCGACTGTATGGAGATCAGGAATAAAAAAGTGCTGGTGACGGGTGGCGCGGGGTTCATCGGGAGCCATCTCACAGAGGAATTGCTTGATAACGGATGCGAGGTGAAAGTCTTTGTTCATTACAACTCTTTCAACCGTTGGGGATGGATCGACTATTTGCCTGCGGAAAAAAAGAAAAACATCGAAATATTCACCGGCGATATCCGCGATCCGAACGGGGTGAGGGAGGCCATGAAAGGATGCGAAGTCGTTTTCCACCTCGCTGCCCTGATAGGAATACCCTACTCCTATCATTCACCGGATACCTATGTGGATACCAACGTCAAGGGGACCCTCAACATCCTCCAGGCCGCCCGGCAGCTTGATGTGAGCCGGATCATCCACACCTCCACTTCTGAAATATACGGAACCGCACAATTCGTTCCGATCACCGAGGAACACCCTGTCAATCCTCAATCGCCCTATGCCGCGACCAAGGCATCGGCCGATTTCCTGGCGCTGACATTTTACCGGTCTTTCAAAACACCGGTTGTCGTGGTCCGTCCTTTCAACACCTATGGGCCCAGGCAATCAGCCAGGGCGATCATTCCCACCATTATCACACAACTGATCAAAGGGGATGGGCTGGTTAGACTCGGATCTGTAACACCCACGCGCGATCTGAACTTCGTGAAAGATACGGCCCTTGGTTTTATCCGGGCTGCGATAACAGACGCGGCATTGGGAGAGGTTGTCAACCTGGGAAGCAACTACGAGATTTCTGTCGGCGACCTGGCTCTTAAAATCGCCGGGCTGATGGGGAAAAATATCCGGATCGAAGATGGCGCTGCAGAACGCCTCCGTCCGGAAAAAAGCGAGGTGGAGCGGCTCTGGGCCGAAAACCGCAAGGCTAAGGAGTTGCTTGGCTGGCAGCCTTCGTTCAACCTGGAGGAAGGACTGAAAGAAACCATCAGATGGTTCTCTCTGCCCGGGAACATGGAATTTTACAAAGCCGGTATTTACACCGTCTGACAAATGACCCGGCAGATGAAAAAAACACTTACCGTCCTGGTTTTTCTCCTGCCGTGGCTGCCGGTTTTTTGCCAGGTTGTTTATGAGGATGTCAGCAATGCGGGTATTTATGAATACCTGGATGAACTTGCCAATTTGAAATTAATCACCCTCAATTCCGCGGTAAAACCCTATTCAAGAAAATACATTGCAGACAAGTTGCAAGATGCCAGGTCAGCCGATGAACTGTTGAAATCCAACCCCGGCGGCCAGACCCATCGCCTCAATGACCGCCAGCAAAAGGAGCTGCATTTTTATTTACAGGATTTTCAATTGGATACGTCTCCTTTACCTGTCGCCGGTCACGCATCACCAGTCACGGATCATGAGTCACCTATCACGCCTCACGCGTCACACCTGGCTGACGATTACGACTACAAGCTGTCATTCCTCCTCAAAGCCCAGCCCGACATGGTCGTTGCGCTGAACCCACTGGGTTTTCACTACAAAGATTCCCTGTTTACCTTGTCCATCCGTCCGATACTGGGTGTTCAATGGATGACCAATAACAACGGATCTGTTTATCACCGGTGGTGGGGAGGCAGTATGTATGGCTATATCGGGAAAAACTTCGGATTTTATGCCAACCTGCGCGACAACAATGCGAGTGTTGCAATGGCTAGGCCGGAGTACTTCACCCCGGAACCGGGAGCCGTTTACAAATATTCCGACAATGGCAGTGTTTATTACAGCGAAATGCGCGGAGGGATTGTAGCATCCGTACGATGGGGTTCGATCGGCATCCTCAACGACCGGATGGTATGGGGCGACAACTATCATGGGGCCAATATTTTATCGGGTAAAGCTCCCGCTTTTCCATATATACAGCTGCACCTGAACCCGGCAAAGTGGTTCGATTTTAATTACATGCATGGCTGGCTCAACTCAAACGTGATCGACAGCAGCCGGTCATACTATGCAGGAACTATTTACCGCCAGGTTTACCGCAACAAATATATTGCGGCCAACATGTTTACCCTCATTCCGTGGCGGGGATTGAACCTCTCGGTAGGGAATTCTATCATATACAGCGATATCAATGTCAACCCCATCTACCTCATCCCGTTTCTCTTCTACAATTCGGCGGATGCCACAAAAAACAACTACACCAATAATTCCGGATCAAACTCCCAGCTCTTTTTCAATCTTTCAACAAGACAAATCAGACATTTACATTTTTTTGTCTCCCTCTACATTGATGATTGGAAGATGTCGCGTGTGATGAACAGGAATGAGCACAATTTCACGAGTTTGAAGACAGGTTTCAAACTGAGCGATTTTCCCATTCAGAACCTCGCCTTCTCGGCCGAATATACCCGCACCCAGCCCATGACCTATGATCATTATATTCCTTCAACTACCTTTTCATCAAACGATTACATCCTTGGAAATTACCTCCGTGAAAATTCCCGGGAGATATATCTTGCCCTTTCGTTTCACCCGCTCCGGGGAGTGCTGATCAATGCTTCATACACCATTGCACAGCATGGCGACGATGTTCCCTACAGGATTGATGCTGGCTACGCCGTTGACCAGGTTCCATTCCTGAAAAACAAAACCTGGCAAAATCACTCTTTCGAGTTCTCTGCCAGGTATGAATTCGTGAGCAACGGCTATTTCTTTATCGCTTATTTAAACTCTGCCCGTGAAGGCGAGGAGCGCTATCAGCCGGAAGTCATGAAAGGAACCACCAACACTTTTTCAACAGGTATCAACATCGGGTTCTAGCTGTTTTTTTTTCGCCAGAAAGATGGCTATGTAACTGAGGATGGAAGCGATGCAAAGGAGTATCAGCAGGAGCAATGCCGCATCCAGTTTTACCAGGAGAAAACTCAGAACCACAAAACAGAGTCCGGTAATAAAAAGGATCATCGTTGCAGCAAAATGAGAACAGCCGATGCACAAAAGGTAATGGTGGATGTGTGTTTTATCCGGAAGGAATGGCGATTTTCTTTTTATCAGCCGCGTAGCCGACACCCTGAGAGTATCGAAAACGGGGATCATCAGCACACCAACAGCAATAGCCGGCGTGGAAGGGATGGCTTGCGAACCGGAAAACCCGATGTTGAACTCGTTGAACTCGATCGCCATCACCGACATGAGGTAACCAAGCAGCAGCGCTCCTGTATCTCCCATGAAAATCTTATACCTTCTCCCGAATACATTGAAATAAAAGAAAGCAATGAGGGCGCCGATCAGGCCGGCAGATAAAACAGTCCAGTCATATTGGCCGAACCTGAAAAACCACCATCCAAAAGAGGCTGCGCTGAGGATTCCCAGGCTTGCGGAAAGTCCGTCGATGCCATCCATCAGGTTGAAACAATTGGTAACGCCTACGATTGTAATCAGTGTCAGGATGAGGCTGGGAGTGTAACCGATATGGTGAATTCCCAGAAACCCATGCAGTTCAGTGATGCGCATCTGGCCGAATTCGATGATGATCAGTGCAGCAACAACCTGGCCAAGGAATTTTTTTGTAGGAGAAATCCCGATCACATCATCCTTAAATCCGACAAAAAAAATGATGATCAGTCCGGCAAAAAGATACTGAAATCTTGGAAATGAACTAAAACTTAAAAAGATAAGACATGAAATTATGAAACCGATAAAGATACCGAGACCGCCAAGCACCGGAATTTCACGGGAATGGGAGGTCCTCCCGTTGGGGACCGCAACGAGTGATCTTGCCCTGGCGATATCCACAATCGAAGGAAGGAGGATAAAGGTAACGAACAGGGAGAGGCCAAAACAGAGAATCAGGCGGGTGTATTCGGTGAAATAGTAGATCATCTGCAAATAAATTTCAACGGGTTACTGTTGGATGATTTCGCAAAGTACTAATTTTTTTTGATTGCGGGTTTCGAACGTAATCCTCCCAAACCAGCCATGCCAGGAAAAAGATCGTGAAATAGAGCCAGCGCGACAGGTGATCGTGAAAAAAATTGAAATGGACAGGGTCTTTGTCGATGAGTACGGCAAGCAAAACAAAGTGCAGCATGCTTGAGATGATCAGGACCAGCGAAGAAACCGGCAAGTACCAGATTTTTCTCCTGAAAGGGCCGGGATAGCATGCCAGGATTAAAAACAGCTGAATCACCTGTTTAAAACCCGTGCACCCGGGGTTCATCAGCAGTGCGGTTTTATTTGGAAGGGTAATTACATTATTTGAAAGTTCCGACTGAATCCCAAGAACATCCTTAATAAAAAACTGGGAGGTCCGGATTTCAATTGAAACCAGTCTGGTGAAAAACCCCGGCAAGCGATCAAAAAGCAGGTCATCCAGGTGTGCAATTTTCCAGCCCCCGATGATAACGGTCGATATGGTTAAAAACAGCAATATTCCTTTGAGTTTGAAAAAGCTGGGCGGTATGATGTTTCCAATCTTGTTCATTGATCAGGGTTAGTGAGATTAGCTTGATTTGTCAATTACCCTTGTTGTCATGGTTTGAGAATTCAAAACGGATGGTTTCCTGCAATGCTTTTTTAAACGGATAAGGCGCATGAAATCCGCTCTCATGTGCTTTTCCCGCATTGAAACGGGTCGTTGCACAAAATTTCCTGATGCGGACGGAACTGATGTTGAGTTTTTTATGCAGGAGCAGTGAAGCCAGGTCGAAAAAATAACCTGCAGAGAGTCCTAGAAAATAGGGTATCCTGACTGGAGGAATTTTCAGGTCCAATTCTGTTCTTACAATACCAATCAGCTCTTTGGTGGTAAGGTTTGGCAAATCGGTATAGTTGTACACGGCGATCCCCGGTTGCATCTTCCCTGAAAGGTATGCGATAAATGCGGCGACATTTCCAACGTAGGCCATTGACTTTTCATTTTTCCCGCTCCCGATCATCAGAAAGCGGCCGGTCGACATCTGTCGCAACAAATTATAGACATTCCCCCTGTTGGTCTCCCCGAAAATTACCGATGGCCTCAGGATGACTGCACACCGGCCGGAACCTTTCTGCTGCCATTCCCTGATCAACTCTTCCGCCTGCCATTTGCTTTTCCCATAATGGTTGAATGGGTCGGGAATAAAATTTTCATCCGGATTATCCTTATTCAGCCCGTAAACGGCTACCGTGCTGGTGAAAATCAGGCCCGTGATTCCCCGGTGATCCATGGCATCCAGGATGTTTTTCGTACCCTGCACATTTACATCATAATACAATGAGCCCGGGAAAACATCATCTTTGTGTTCGGCAGCAAGATGGACAACGAAACTGGCCGGTTGCATTGCATTTTTCAGTCCGACCAAATCACGGATATCCTGAACGGTGGTCACAGAGGGAAAAACCTCACTTTGGTTTTTATCAATGTTTTGAATATCTGCTCCCTGCTTCACCAGAATTTTTATCAATCGCGTTCCAAGAAACCCGGAACCTCCTGTGATGCAGATTTTAAGTGGGTCGGCCATTTAAATTGAATTAATAATAGCTATCAAATTTGCAACATATACTTCCGGTGTATGGAATTTTTCACATGTTTTCCTGGCAGTTTCACCTTTCATCCTCATTTCATCTGAACCATGCTTTAAGGACAGAATGGTACGAACACACTGTTCCAGGTCCAGCGGATCGATGCTCCATCCGATATTATGCTCTTTAACCATGATGTCAATCTCCGATCCGGGCTCAACCATTGCCAGGATGGGTTTGGCCGCAGCCATATATGAGTAGGTTTTACTGGGAACCCCGAGCCCTTTCAGACCGGGTTTGAGTGATACGAGGCCGATATCTCCTGCATTCAGAAAGATATTTTCCCTGTTCCTGGCCATTGCCGGCATCAAAGTTGCATTTGACAGGCCATTGTCACGAATGAAATTTTCCAGCGGTGCTTTCATCGCCCCGTCTCCTATGAATAAGAAGTGAACTTCCGCCATGCTTGCCATTTTCAGCAGCAGCATGCAGATAAAATCGATGTGCTGGGCTCTTCCGATATTCCCGGTAAAAAGGATAACCAGTTTGTCTTCGAGTCCAAACTCCCTGATGATGGGATTCAACCTTTTCTCCACCGGTTTTATCCTGCCGGTTTCGGCAAAATTGGGCAGGTAATGAATTTTACCCGTATTCCTGATTTTCGGCTTCATGATCTGCTCCATGTCACGGCCAATGACCACGACCGCGTCAAAACTGTCGAGGGCATTCTGAAAACCCCTCCGGATGATCCGGAAAAACGGATTTGTCTTCTTCATGATCCCTGTTGCAACCATGTTTTCAGGGAAAACGTCATGAACGATGAGAATGATCTTAAATCCACCGATCATTTTACCGAATTTCAGCAGAAATGTCAGCAGGGTGGGGTTTGTAACACTGATAACCGTATCGTTCCGTTTGACAAGCCTTAGGATTTTAAAGAAAAGCCGCAGACTTAACAGCATGATTCGCAGCGGTCGTTGAAACAGGCTGTTTTTGTTAAGGCTGCTGTCTTTGATCCTGAACACCTCCAGGCCGGGAGTGACAATGCCGGCAGCAACTCCCCGCCGGGTGGTGGTAATGACATTTACTCCTCTTATCTTGGAAAGCATGCCGGCAATCACCGTCATGATCTGTCCTGTGGCATTGTCGCAGGGATGAAAATACTCTGAGACCACCCAAAGATGACTTTCTCCTGCTGACTTGCTTTGGTTCCCTGGATTCAAATTCCTCCCGTCATTTTTGGACAACAGTTTTCCTGAAAACACCCAGGAATGATTCACCATGTTCCCATTTCCATGATCCGAAAAAGAAAAGCAACATCCAGTTTATCATTCCCAGGGGCAGTCTGTTGAATAGTGGTATTCCTGAAAAAAACGTGGATCCGCAATATACCGGGGTAAACCCGTTTTTTTCGAGGATGGAGATCCACTCGCTGAAACCATGCAGCGAAACATGGTCGTCGCGGAAGCCGCCCCATTTCGCTTTCATGGTGCCGGCTCCGAACCCTGTGAGATTCGGGGTTGTCAAAATAAAGATGCCCCCGGGCAGCAGGTGCTGATGCACGCGGAGCAGCATGGATTCAGGTTTGTGCAGATGTTCAATCACCTGCAGGGAAACAATTACGTCGAACATCCTGTTACCGGGATCAAAATCCTCTGCATTGTCATTGATCACGGTCGCAGACTTTATCCTCCCCCTTATCACGGGGATCAGCCTGGGATCATATTCTATCCCGGTAAGGCTGGCACCGGGAAACATCTCTTCGAGAAATGAGAGAAAATATCCTGACCCGCAACCTATTTCAAGAAGCGAGAAGGTTTTCCTGTTTTTTACCGATTTCCGGATGATACTGATTATCTTCCGAAAGGTCAGCCTTCTTTTAAACCTGTATAGCCCGTTATCAGGTTCCTCGTAATACGATGGAATATTCAGGTTGACTGTTACAGGTTCCGTCATAATGTCATTTCGCCTGATCTCCTGTTGCCAGAAGGCTCATGAAATCGGCTGTTCTGTTTTTATAGTAAAAAGTTTCAAGAAACCTCTTCCTGCTGTTTTGAATAAAGAAGTCGCTGTTGCGCTGGATCTCCAGCACTGCTTCCCCAAGTTCCGCCAGGTTGCTGTTGTCGCTTACGGCAACACCGGTTTTGTGATTGACGAAGAATTCATTTGAATGGCCCGCTAAAACAATAACAGATGCCCCGAACATATAAGCCTTGGGTAATACTCCGCTCTGCATGGAACGGTTGTAGGCGTTCCAAACAATCAGGCTTTGCCGGTAGAAACCGTTGATTTCTTCGTTGGTCATGGGATGGCCTGCGCAAACGACGACCCTCCCCGCCGTAATATGTGGTTCAAGGATGGCTTGTTCTCCCGCAGGGATCTCATTTCGTGTCGCGATGACGAAAATCAGGCCAGGGAAGAGATTCCGTTGAACCGCATCGTCGGCAAACCTTACGAAACGGTCAAAGGCATGATCCGCCGCGATGGTTCCAATGTAGGAGAAGCATTTTTTATCCTCATTTCTCAACAGAGCAGAGGCTTCATCATCAAAAAGCAGGGGAATCATGGAATATTTCCTGTTGAGCAGGATGTATTTGCGACGATACAGCGACAAGGCCTTCATCGAAGGTAAAACGATGTCGTTCGATAAAATAATCACCGGGATGTTGACAAGGTTGATCAGGCAGATTTTAAGGATCTTTCTAAACCTGAATCCGGAATGATAATAATTTAAAATTGAATCAAAGGGTTCGTGGTAGATATAAATCACGGATGATTTGTAAAAAAGCCTGAGCCGGATGATTTCGAAAATATTCCGGATGCTTGGGAACCAGAAAACCGCAACATCAATGGGAGATATTTTCCGTAATCCTTCGGGCGTGGTGATATGTTCAAATTCATGATTTGGGTCCATCCGTAGAAATTGCGGGTGGATATAAAGGCGCGGATGCATGCCGCAATCTTCAAACAGTTTATAATTGGCGATCAAATGAGAAAAATGACCGGGATTGAATTTCAATGAAACAATCAAAGCATTCTTCATGAAAAATTGGGTGGTTGATGCTGCATATCGTTTGAAAATCAGATATAATCTGAAAGGTGCTTTTTATAGTATTCATAGGTTCTGGCAGTTCCTTCATGCAGGGAGAACCGGGGTGAAAACCCGGTAAGATCCCTGATAAGGCTGATATCGGCAATGGCATCGCCGGTTTCAAGATTTTCATAATTGTTCGGCCAGGGCACGAACTCCATCTGGCCGTTTCCAACGACCTCGAGTACGGTCGAAACCATGTCGCGGAATGCAGTGCCCTTTCCTGAGCCGATATTCACGATTTTCCCAATCGCTTTTTCACACTTGCCGATCCTGAAAAAACCTTCGACTATGTCTTCCGAATAGATATAATCACGCAGCTGGGTCCCTTCCCCGAAAATCCTGATGGTCTCCTGGTTCATGGCCATCCTGATAAACCATCCGACCAGCGAATATTTGCTGTGCTTGATCTGCTGGCGCGGTCCATAGGGATTTGTAAGCCGCATGACAATGAAAGGGATTTTAAATTCCCTGTAATACAGGTGAAGATAATTTTCAGAAAGCAGTTTGTGAACCCCGTATAAACTGAGTGGTTTGGGATAATCATTTTCGGAAAACATCTTATTGCTGACATACCCGAGGACCATCCTGGAACTGGCAAAAAGGATGAGCGGCCTGTGGTTAAGTGCCCTGCATATCTCAAGCATCAGCAGGGTTGACAGGGCGTTTTTATCCAGATCCTCGAGGGGTATTTTCAGGCTGTCGATGTAGCTTACCTGCGCTGCAAAATGAAAAATGATGTCAGCATCAGCTACCAGCGGCTGCAGGATGCTCTTGTTGCAGACATCCCCGATGATCAGCCTGACCTGGTTTTTTATGCGGTCGATGTTAACGGTGTTTCCACCATATCGGTCATCCAGTGAATCTAAAATTGTGACGGCGGCACCTTCCTCAACAAGCCGGACGGCCAGGTTGCTGCCCAGAAAGCCCAACCCGCCGGTTATGAGAATTTTTTTTAACTTATATTCGTTCATACAGGATTTGTCTTGAAAATTCAGGAGTGTTTTTCTTAAATAATGTTTTTTGATGAGCATGAAAACGCTCATTTACTGCTCGTTGCTCATTTTTGCCCGGGTTTTGATTCAGCTCTGTTTCAGCTTTGTTTCAGGTCTGATTCAGCTCTGTTTCAGCTCTGATTCAGTTCTGATTCAGCTCTGATTCAGCTCTGTTTCACTATCCTTTCAGTTAGGATTCAGTAAGGATTCAGCTCTTCACCCCTGAAAGCCATTCAGGAATCATTTTTTTCCTGCCGGTATGATTGCGGTCAATCAAATGATATTTTGAAGGATGGAGATGTATTTCTGTGTCCGCTCTACATTTGATGGAAAATCATGGATATGCCGGTGACCGGCGTCGATGATCTGTTTCCTGAGCCGTTCATCGGTTTTAAGTGTGTATATCTTTTCGGCGATATCTTCCGGATCCAGCGGGTTAAAATAGGAAGCCGCATCCATGCATATGGCATGGGCAAAGGAGAGGTCGCTGGTCAGCATCGGTTTTCCCAGGAACATCGCTTCAAGGTACAGTGCCGAAAAGCACTCCAGGAGCGTTGGCAGGAAAAGAAAATCAGCCTGCTCGTAAAGTGAAGGGCAGCTTTCAATCGAAACAGGGCCGACATTGGTTATGTAGGCATCCATGCCGTGAAAATGTTCCTTACAGAGGTTGTCGGGGATTGTTAATATGAACCTGGCATTGACGTGGTACTTTTTCTCAAGGATCGGGATGACTTTTTTAATGATCTGCAGGTTTTTATGGGCCGACAACCCTGATATGCTTATCAACCGCAATTCCCCCGGAGTTCGCGGCCCAAGCACAATCTCCTTTTTGATGATCGCGGCATCGTAATATACCGGGTGAAGGGCGGCGGGAACAACGTGGATCTGCCGGGGAGGAATGTCGAGGAAAACAACCAGCCGGCTCTTTACATCTTCCGTTTCGACATGGTAAAAATCCGCGTTTTTTTTCAGGTAATGCCGTTGGAGAAAACGTTTGACCTTAAATTGAATGGTCTCTTTCCAGGTAAGGGTCCTGAAATAGGGTGATTCAGGGTAAACATAATGCGGGATGGCATATCCCATGAGATGGGGTGAAACAGGCGTCCAGTAGCTTGGTCCGAACAGGGTAAAGGTACAGTCGGGGCCAAATGCTTTTTCTATTGCTGCAAGTATCTTCCTGGTTTGCAGGAAATGAATAGGCACTCCGATATGCCGGTCCAGAAAGTGGAATGTAAAATTTCCGGGGAAGGAAGCGGGATCGATGTACCCTTTAAAATCGGGAGAAAGCAGGATGCAATAGCTGTTTCCCGGGTAATTCCTGAGGTGCCTGAAGGTTGCCAGTGCAACCTGGCTGGCACCGCCTCCCCTGATGTTTGAACAATTAACCAGAAGTTTCATCACGTGGGAACGGTTGTTTTTTTCCAGTTCGATTTTAAATCATTCATTATATGCTTTCCAAATGACCTGTAAACAAGCTCGAAACTTTCTCAAACGAATATTCTTTGGCACGGGATAATGCATTAACAGAAAGAATTCCCAACAGATCGCGATCATCTGCAAGCCGTTGAAGGTATTGTACAAGGGAACCGGAATCTCCAGGCGGTATGATAAATCCTGATTTTTCATGTTCGACTACGCCTGCACAGGATGAAGATGCGATCACGGGCATCCCGTAACTCATGGCTTCCACCTGGACGCTGCCAAACCCGTCTGAAAGCGAAGGAAAAACGAGAACATCACAATTCCGGTAGTAGTTTCCAACCTCCTGGTAAGGCAACTGCCCGATAAAACGGACATTGTTCCCGAGTTCTTTGAATGCTTCGGGTGGTTGGTAGTTTTGCCCGAGGATAAAGAAGTCAAATTGATTGTGGTTCAGCATTCGCGCCGCCTCCAGCAGGTACTGAACACCCTTGCGAAGAACTACAGAACCAACATACAGCACCCTGAGAGGCTTGCTCCTATGATCTTGTTTGATTTTCCCACCATTTTGGGTATTGCATATCAGGGGGATGATCATCACCCTGGAGGGATCAGCGCCCTGTTTGACGATCTGATCGCGGGTCCATTCTGAATTGACCATGATTCTGCCGGCCTCTTCCCATTCTTGGTAAACCCTTTGATAGTAGTCAGGCGACCGGTAGTTTCCTTCAGTAACCCACGCTGGCCATCTCTTATTTTCCGGTATTAAGATGGCTGAATCATCGCAGGCATCATACTGGATCACGATTGTTGATGAGCCGGTACCTTTCAGGGCACGCAGCACTTCCAGCGACTCTGAACACATCCCGATATAACCTGAGGATCTGTTGATGGATTTCAATTGCCTGATGGCGAATTTTGAACCATATTCAGCGAGAACCCCTGACTGATAATATATATCTTTTGATTTGTTCAGCGCTTTGTACAACTGAAGACCTAAATCATAATAAGCAACAACTTTCCGGTTGGCAATCAGGTCATTCCGCCGCCCAGCGATTTTGCGGACGATGGAAGGCAGTTTTAAGGACTCAACGTTTACCGGCATCCAGAAATCCGTGTAAAGCTTATCAAGCAGACCGGATTCATTCAAAAGTACAGCATACAGATACCTGTACCGTGCACCTAGTTGTGCAAAGTTAAACACCTGCATTGCCGTGCCCTTTTTCCCCTTCGAGTTTCCGAAATAATGCCAGGTAAGCCTCTCCGCAGGATTCGACCGAAAAACGGTCGCGGTAGGTTTTCAGGGCATGCTGTTTCATTTGAGCGAACAGTTCCGGTGAATTTGCAATTGACAAGATTTTACTGGCAATAGAATTAATATCAGCTGTCACATCAACCAGGAAGCCATTCTCCCCATCGTTGATTATTTCAGGAATTCCACCGACCCGCGAGGCAATCACGGGAATACCACATGCAAAAGCCTCAAGAATGACCATTGGCATGCCTTCGTTTGTACTCGTTAAAATCAGGAGGTCCAGTCCGGGGATTACCGTTTCGGATGCTGACCGTACTTCTCCAAGGTATGATGCAAAATCAGCATTGGAATCAAACCATCGCACCGCCTTTTCCCTGTCAGGACCATCCCCTGCAAGCATGAACCTGATAGAACTATTATTATTCCATGCGATGCGCGAAGACTCTGCTGCAAGGTGCCACTGTTTGCGGTTGTCAAGTGCGCCAATAAAACCCACCCTGAAAGTCCCGGGTGGAAATTCCTCAAAGTTTTTTTTTGAGTTCGCCACTGAGGGAACCCCATTGTATACGGTATACATTTTCTCCTCGTCCAGAAAAAGTTTTTCGCAAATGACCGGGATACTGAATCTGTCAACAGAAACCATCCCATCAACATAATGAACCAATCTTTTACCGAGCCAATGGTGAAGCCTTCTTTTGACAGGATTATTCTGGAGTAACCCATTCGGGCAGCCATGAAATGCAGCTATCCTGACAGCCCGGATTTCCTTTTTTAAGGGAAAAAAAACAGAGGAGAAATGTGCGTCATGAAAAAGCAGGTAGATGTTGTTTCCCTTTTCTTCCGACTGGATTTTCTCAATTTGACCTGAAAGCCTGCAATCCAGCAACTCTGCAAGCCGGGACAACCCGAGGTCCGGACAAAAAAACACTTTCCCGTCCAGGTGGTTGTAGCTGATCTCATCCTTCAGCCATTTGATGTATGCATGGTCGGAGGAGAAAAAAAAACCGGATGCGGCAAGTCCATTGTTTTGCTGCCAGCGCATCAGGTTTTTTATCACGGACCAGACACCGGTTCTGGGTTCCCAGGCAACATGTACCATTACAGGAAGAGGCATGTTGCTATTTCTTTATTATTTTGTATATCAAATCTTTAAATATAAATCCCTCGACGCAGATGGCTGCCATAAGAATTAACAATGCAATCCATGGCCCTGTAAAAAAGGATGCAGTTGCAGCGATAAGTACCGGGATTAACTGCACCACCTGGGGAACGACCTCGTGAATGATGTTTTTAACATACCTGAAGTAGGTCAAAACAGCAACAATCAACAGGATACTTTCACCTGCAAGATATCCAAGGGCAATGCCGTACCCTTCAAGCGCCAGGAAAAGAAAACAGAATAAAAGGATTGAGGAGGCCCTTATAACCTGGAACAAAAGGAGCAATCTTGTTTTTCCCCTGGAGGTCAGCACCGGTCCGATTGTACCGGTAAGTCCGAATATTGTATAGGAAATGACCAGGATGCGGCAGATGCCCGATGCACTGGCCATCTCTTTCCCATAGATGATGGTCACTACGAAAGGTGCTATGCAGATCAATACCGCCCCAAGCGGGATTTGCATGAACCAGGAAGTCCTGATGTAGTTTACGAC
>CAIKNA010000366.1 GCA_903828645.1 uncultured Bacteroidales bacterium | reverse complement strand
TTCACCAGGGATTCCATGACTCGGTTTTCGGTCAGGGATTTGAAAAAATGCCTTTACCCTGTGGATATCAACGGCGACAACCTGCCGGATATGATATTCAGTGGATTCAGCGGAGGGGAGGCGGATATTGTGCAGATATGGCTTAACCGGCGCGACAGTTTTGAACTCATTTTTGAAGACTACCAGTATATTTCAAAATTCAGGAAAGCCGGGAATAAACTGGTTGAATTTCAAACAGGCGATCCGGGCATTTCGGATAATTATCTCTATTTCACCCGCGATTACCGTGTTGAACAGGATCATGGTGATCCGGTAATAGTCAGGGGCAAACAAATAGTCGCCTACCGTTACACGGAAGAGCCTGTCACTTATAAACCTTCTCCCATACCCTTCGTTGCAAGAGCCGACACCATGATGCTTCGGGCATCAGCAGCGCAGCAGAATGAGCCGTTCATCCCGCAACTCGACACATTTGGGAACATCATTGCAAAATACCGCTCCAAAGCCCGGGGCAATGTACTTGCATATAAATCGTACGGAAAAGGGGATGACTGGTTTTTTGTGGAGATTTCGCCTTCAGTTGCGCCAACCGCATCAATTCTTTATGATCTTGATAAGATGCCCACTTTCATCCGGGGATGGGTCTCCAGCCAATCGATTCAGCTGGAACCAAAATAAACCGGTTTAATGTTTTACGATCAGCTTTTTGGTCTGGCTTATTTTGCCATCAACAAGCAGCGAACAGAAATAAATTCCATCATTTAAATTACCGGTATTGATGACTGTTTTCCCTGTAGTGGCCGGAAGTACTTGCGTCAGCACCGTTGCGCCAAGCATATCCCGGATCAGGATGCTTCCCTGCGATCCAGAAGGCAATGTGTAGCTGCAACCGGCTTCTATGGAGGCGGGGTTGGGGTAGATGTTCGAAAGCGTTGACTGGCGTGAGTTCGATTCTGCAATGCCCAATGGATAGGTGGTATATTTGATCGTCACGCTTACGGAATCATTTACATTTCCCCTGTCATAGAAAACCCACCTCACTACACTCTCCCCGACCATGAAATGGTTGAATGATACCTGCTGATAATGGCCCACAAAGTCTGTAATAGTCTGTCCGGCTGCCATGGTTGCAGCATTTGGCGAAATATTTGTGCCCGACTGGTAGCAACCACCAGCCCAGCACAAACTTACCTCAGCAGAATCGAGCATCCTGAGCTGGGATTTTTTACACAGAACATCAATCGTTTTGCTGCCGTTGTTTTTAACATACAGGTAAGTGGTCAGTTCAACGCTGTCGGGTGTCCCGGCCTGGATGATGGTGGAATTTGCCACAATCGCCCCGTGGATGTTTGACAACGAAAGGCTCTGTGAATAGCCATAGATGGCAACTACTGAAAGCAAGCAAAGAGAAAGAAACAGTTTTTTCATATAAATTGCTTTTTACGATCGGGGTTTATTTTGCAAAATTACAACAATTTTAATTTACAGGTCGGGCCTGACCATAATATTTATTATTTTTGTAATGGCATAAAAATAAAAAATATGAAAAATTTACTCGTAGTCATTGCGTTTTCCTGCATTTTCTATTCAGGTTACAGTCAAACCCAGCGGCTGGTGCTGCTGGAGGAGTTCACATCGGCCACCTGTGGCCCATGTGTCAGCAAGAACTCCCAGTTCCATACATGGCAAACCCAGAACCCCGACAAATTCACCTCTATTTACTACCATGTCAACTGGCCTGCGGCCGGTGATCCCATGAACCTTGCTGACCCCGGTGAAGTCTCCACAAGGGTTAGCTATTACATGGCCCCCACCAACATGTACGTTCCCTATTCGGTGCTTGACGGCAATTATTACAATGGCGATGCAGGCGGGTGGAACATGGCGACGATCAACACCCGGTACGCGGTTCCCTCTCCTTTTGAGATACAACTGCAGACCCAGATATCGGCCGCTCAGGATACGGTTTTTTCAACCATGCTTGTCAAATGCACCCAGGATGTAGCCGCAAGCATCACGGCTCACAACGTGGTCATCGAGAAATGGATCCATTTCAACTCTGCTCCCTGCGCCAGTTCAAACGGAGAGAGAGACTTCTACAACGTAATGAAAAAAATGATTCCAGGTTCATCAGGCACCACATTGCCTAATTCCATGATGGCGGGCGATTACGTATTGCTTGAAGGAGCCTGGAAAGTCGGGACCGTTTATGATTTTTCCCAGATCGCTTCTGTAGGATTTGTCCAGGATAAAAGCACCAAGGAAATTTACCAGACAGCCAATAGTTCTTCAAATCCGCTGGTGCTACCCTACAATACGGATGTACAGGTAGTGGATATCCTCAATGTGCTTCCAAAAACCTGTGCGAACCATATATCTCCTGTGGTGAAAATCAGGAACAACGGGAATAACCCGATCACCAGCATGATCATTAAATACAAGGTCAACGATGGAGCATTCAGCAGTTATACCTGGAATGGCTCCCTGGGAAGCATGCAGAAAGCCAACATATCCCTCCCCGCATATTCCTACGATATGCAGGCCCAGAATATTCTCACCGTTTATTCGACGAATCCAAACAGCATTGCGGATCAATATCCGAAAAATGACACCATGAAATTCAGTTTCGCCCTGGCCCCGGTTTCTACAAACCAGGTAAAGTTGGCTTTGCGAACGGACAATGCCCCTCAGGAGACAACCTGGAAAGTTGTCAACTCCCTGAACGTCACAGTAGCCAGTGGAGGCCCCTACACGATACCTAACAAACTCAACCAGGAGAACATCACGCTGCCTCAGGCTGATTGCTATTCTTTCATCATCATGGATTCTGGTGGAAACGGAATTTGCTGCACCAACGGTAACGGAGGATATGAGGTCTCTTCTGATGGAACCGTAATCAAGCAGGGTGGATCGTTCGCCTACTCCGAAAGCTCTGAGTTCGTGATGGAAGCTCCTTTGGCAACTTCAGAAAATCTGACCGGCAATCCGCTGGTAGTTTATCCAAACCCATCCAACGGCATCGCCAAAGTTTCATTCCACATGAGCCACAGCGGCGAGGTGCAGATGAATCTGTACAGCGCTTTCGCACAACTGATCAGCAGACGTTCCCTCGGAACCCTTGGCGCCGGCCAGCATGAAACCATGTTAGACGGGCAGAATTTGAAGCCGGGGGTTTACATCCTGCAACTCAACACAGGTTCACAGGTTTATTCGCGTAAAGTGTCGGTGGTTCGTTAATTAATCATTATGAGGAATCCTGACTTCCAGGGCTCCGACACCATATTTCGACATGGGGGCATCGAAAAAAGCGATGCCCTCCTGCTTTTTAAGCAACTCGATGATATTATTGCGCAGAACGCCATTCCCTACACCATGGATGAATACCACTTTGAGGTAATGGCTTGCCAGGGCGCTGTCGAGACATTTAATGAAGTAGTTTATCTGAAATTCAAGAATCTCTGATTTCTCAAGGTTTGTCGGGTCGTCAACCAGTTCGTGAATATGCAGGTCGACAATTGCCTCGCGGGGTGCAACCTGGTACCGGTTGATGAGCGGAGTTGCATCTGCAGGGGGCTTATCATCTGATGCCGGTTCATGCACCGGGTTCTCTTCTGCAAGAAAGTAATCTGTGAGCGAAAGCACTTTCACCACGATGCCCCGGGCCTGAATGACAGCGTTCTCACGATAATTACCCTCCTTATAGAATCTCTTCCCTTCCACCCGGAACTCGGAGTTGAACGGCGGCAGCAATGACTGGCATTGTTCTTTGTGAAACAGGAATTGCATGCATCCATCGGTCCAATGTGTCAATTGCTCGCGGTTGATGGTATCTACCAGCAATTTCGAGTCGGGGAAAATACTACCGTAGTCCATCCCGTTGTAATGTCCGAGAGGCGTTTTACTGAAAATATTGTACAATACATCGTAAGAGCTGTTATTGACCAGAAAAACATCGAGTTGACCGGTTACGAGCCATTTTTGATCATGCGGGACAAAAGCCAGGTAGATGTCTTCCGACTTGCGGTCAATGGTAAGATGTCCCGGCAAATGTATCAGCCGGTCATCATCAGGTTCATCAGGTTCATCTGGCTGCACCTTCAGATCAATGTTGTAATGCTCCTCAAAAAAACGACCGGCCGGCTCGTCCGGGTCGATTTTAATCAGTTCACTGATCATGGTGGGGATTTCAAACCCGTCTTCAATCATGATACTCACCATGCGCGTGTCTATCACCTTCGCCACAATGCCTCCCCCGGAGGCATTCAGAAATTTAACTTTGTCACCAACTTTGAGCATGATACATTTTTATTTTAGTGTGATTACTAATTGTTGCAACAGTAAGGGCAAATGCATGAACCATTTGGCAGGTAAACAGAAAAACAGGGCACCGGTTCAACCTGATAATTGGGCTGCAAAGGTACCGGAAATATCAATCGGGAATTTTCCGAAAGCTCCCCGAATAACAGGTAGTATTGCACCCATCCAGATATGATGAATATTGTATATAAAAAAAAGTCGTATCTTGCGCCCAGTATTAACCAAAAAAATGTCATTATGAGGAGATTTACAACTTTGCTGCTATTCTTATGTCTGGCAGCAACCACTTCATTTGGAGGTGGGTATCAGGTTGGCTTGCATGGTATGCGCAACATAGGCATGGGGCTCATCGGAACTTCACAGAGCTATGATGCCAGCAGTTTATTTTACAATCCTGGCGGCGCAGCCTTTGTCAATGAAAAATGGAGTTTTTCAGGCGGTATCAGTTTTATCATGGCCAGGGGAACCTTCCAGGGGAAAGATGTCAGCTACCAGGCCACATTAAAACACGAAATCAATCTACCGTTTTATTTTTATGCTGCATTTAAACCGACAAAAAACTTATCCATCGGAATTGCTGTAAATACTCCTTACGGAAACAGGCTTACCTGGAAGGATGATACGGGGACTGATTGGCAAGGGCGTTACCTGATCAAGGATATTTCGTTCAAAGCGATTACCTATCAACCGACTATTTCTTATAAATTCAAAGATATCATCGGTATTGGCGTCGGTTTTGTTTATGCCACGGGCAATGTCGACATGAACAAGGCTATTCCCCTACAGGGAGCCAATGGCGATGGCAATGTCAATATCAAAGGAAATACCAGCAATTATGGTTTTAATGCAGGCATCATGGTTCATCCCGATAAAGGATGGAGCCTTGGACTGGATTACCGTTCAAAAATAGAGATGAAGGTTAAGGGTGCAGATGCCACCTTCACTGTTCCACAGTCACTCAGTTCACAGTTTCCTGCCGCCAACAAGGTGGATGTGATGTTGCCTTTGCCTGCCAATCTTGACTTTGGCGTCTCCTATGAATTTGGCAAGGACAAACAGTGGATGATCGGGATAAACCTGTGTTATGTTTTCTGGAGCACTTACGACTCGCTTGTATTCGATTTCCAGACTAAAACTACGGCAGTTGGCCGTACGGCAGCTCCTACTTTATATACAGACCAGATGATTGAACGCATCGGTGCTCAATATAAAATCAATAAAACAATTACTATCAGGGCAGGTGCCTATTATGATCCTTCGCCGGTAACGAGCGATTACATGAATCCACAAACACCTAGTCTCACCGAGACCGGACTTACCTGTGGTTTATCTATCTACCCTCTCAAAGGATTCAGCATCGATGCCGCCTTCCTTTACCTGATGGGTGCAAAGCGCAGCGCAACCTATTCTCCCGACAACTTTGCCGGTACATACCGCACAGGTTTCAGCATTCCGGGGATTGGTTTATCATACAGTTTTTAACTTTTAACACATAAAGATCATGAAAAAAATTCTTTTCATTATATTATCTCTGGCAATGTTTACTGCATGTGAACGCAAGATCGACACATTCCAGGTCGGCCAGGGATCTGCGAACTTCACAACATATATTGCCGTTGGCAACTCCATGATGGCTGGCTATGCCGATGGAGCCCTGTATAATTCAGGACAGAAGAATTCCATCCCCAACCTGCTTGCCGGCCAGTTCCAGTTAGCAGGATCAGGCACTTTTGTGCAGCCCGTGGTGACCAGCAACTATGGTGTTGGTTACCCCGGGGCAAAACCAAAACTGGTCCTGGGATACCCGGTCGATTGCAAAGGCGTTGTTTCACTGGGCCCGGTTTATTCTGACGGAGCACTTGAGCCAGTTGCCCCCGTTGGATACAAGGTTAACAACCTCGCCATACCTGGTGCAAAATCATTCCATATGTTTGTTCCGGGTTATGCGCAATACAATCCATTCTATGCAAGGTTTGCCTCAAGTGCCACCAACATGGTGGTCCAGGAGATTGCCCCGTTAAATCCGACCTTCTTTACCATGTGGCTGGGAGACAATGATGTATTGGGATACGCACTCGCGGGTGGTGTTGGCGACTCAATTACCAGCCCGGCCCTCTTTCAGCAGGCCATGGGCGGCATGCTCACTGCCCTGGTTGCCAATGGCGCCAAGGGAGTGATTGCCAACATCCCGGATGTCACAGCCATCCCTTTCTTCACAACCATTCCTTACAATGGTTTGATTCTTACCAAGAGCCAGGCAGACTCAGTTAACATGGCCATGAGCCTGTATCATTTGCCTTTTGTTTACCAAAAAGGTCCGAATCCGTTTCTCGTAGGCGACCCTGGTGCTCCGAATCCTTTCAGGATCCGCCAGATGCAGCCCGGCGAACTGGTACTGTTGTCGGTTCCGCAGGATTCGCTCAAATGCAGGGGAATGGGCATCATCAACCCGGGGACTTTCTTCCCCTATCCTATTCCTTCACAATATGTTCTTACCGCCGATGAAGTGGCCAAAATTCAGACTGCTACCGCCACTTACAACCAGATCATTGCCGGTCTTGCAACTCACTTCAATGTTGGCCTGGTCGACATGAACGCAAAACTGAAGGAATTGCAGAATGGGATTGTATGGGATGGAATTAAAATGAATACAACCTTTGTAACCGGCGGAGTCTTCTCGCTCGATGGCGTTCATCTGAACCCAAGAGGATGCGCGGTGGCCGCAAATTATTTTATTGATGCCGTCAACTCCAAATATGGCAGCACCATTCCAAAAGTAAATATCACAAATTATCCGGGAGTTATTTTTCCGTAAGGAACCAGGTTAGCAATTGAACCGGTAAACGGGCAAGCAGGAAAATCACACTCCTGTTTACCCGTTTATTTTTTACTTAACATCAGTTTCCGTAGCCCCTCTGCAGCCCTTCCCCGGTGACTGATGCCATTCTTCAGGTAGGCGGGCATTTCGGCAAAGGTTTGGCTGAACCCATTCGGCAGAAAGACAGGGTCGTACCCGAAACCGTCACTACCCTGTCTTTCAGGAATGATCACCCCGTCAACCCTTCCTTCGAAAAGATGTTCCACACCGTCAAGGATCAAACAGATCACGCATCGGAAACAGGCTTTGCGGTTTTCGATTCCCGATAGTTCCTGCAAAACTTTATCAATGTTGTCATCAAAACTGCAACCCTCGCCCGCGTACCGCGCGGAATAGACACCCGGACGGCCATCCAGTGCATCAATCTCCAGTCCCGTATCATCGGCGAAACAGTTCATGCCGGTCAACCCATGGATAAACCTGGCTTTCTGAACAGCATTACCCTCAATTGTTTCCTGTGTTTCAGGAATCTCCACATCAAGGGTTACATCCTTGAGGCTTAAAACATGAAACTCATTCCCGAGTATAGCCTGGATCTCACGAAGCTTGTGCTGGTTATTGGTGGCAAAGAGAAGGTCTTGCATATGAATGGTAAAATGTAAAATGCAAATTGTAAATTGCAAAACAGAAAATTGCTAATTCTTCATTCTTAATTCTTCATTGATCAGGATGGTGATCAGTTCCCGGAAACTCCAGCCGTATGCGCGGGCCATCTTCGGAACGATGCTGGCTTCACTCAAACCGGGTACAGTATTGACTTCAAGGAAATAAAACCCGGTGTCGTTAAAAATATAATCAAAACGGACCACCCCCTTGCAATTCAGCTTTTCATAAAGAAACGTTGAAATTCCCCTGCATTTGCCGGCATCCGCAAGGGAAATGTCCGCGGGTACGACTTCATTTGCCATCCCTTTTTTGTATTTGGCTTCATAATCAAAATACTCTTTCCTGGGAATGATTTCTGTCACCGGCAAGGCAATGACTTTTCCTTCATGCCTCAGCACTCCGCAGGTGAGTTCACGCCCCTTGATGAATTCCTCGACAATGACCTCATTATCTTCGTGAAAAGCTTTGTCCAGTGCGGCGCCCAGCTCTTTTTCAAGATTCACCTTCGACATCCCCACACTGGATCCGCCATTGTTTGGTTTCACAAAAACCGGAAGGGAAAGCTCTGCCAGGATCCTTGCTTCGGTATTTGCTGCATGATTAAGAAGATGAACCGACCTTGCCATTTTAATTTCGTAGGAGCGTACCACATCTTTACAGAAGCTTTTATTAAAGGTAAGGGCGGAAGTGGTCACATCACAGGAGGTGTATGGAATTCCCAGCATTTCGAAATAACCCTGCAATCTGCCATTTTCACCGGGGGTTCCATGTATGGCGACAAATACCGCATCAAAACGGATCTTCCGCCTGCCAATGGTAAGGCTGAAATCATTCTTGTCAATTGGGAATTTTTTTAATCCGATCCGGTAATTCCAGCTTTTCCCCCTCACCACAACCAGGTAGGGAGCAAATTTATCCCGGTCCATATGCAGTTCAACCTGTTTCCCGCTTTTAATGGAGATTTCATATTCTCCTGAATCTCCCCCTGCAACGATGGCAACATTCAACATATTCATGATTTTTAAAGTACAAAAGTAGCACAAAAATATTGTGCCTTGCGCAAAATTCAATTTTTGCGTAAGTTTGTAGCATCTTTAGGAAAACACAATAAAACTGACCTTTTCAGGTTATCAGATAAAGCGGCGGATGGATTTTTTACGGTTTCTCTTTTCAAAAACATTTCTGAAACATTTTCTCATTGCCATTGGGATCACGCTTGCTTTAATCTGGATTATTCTGCAATCGCTTTCGTGGTATACCAAGCACAACGACTATATCATCGTTCCCGATTACAGGGGGCAGTACTACACCGAGGTAAAGTCAAACCCCGAGAATCACAATTACCAGTTCAATGTGATTGATTCCATTTTCGACGCCGATAAACCCAGGGGATCGATCCTGTCGCAGGATCCTTTTCCAGGGGCGAAAGTCAAGAAAAACCGGATGGTTTACCTGACCATCACTTCGATGGTGCCCGAAAAAACCAAAATGCCTGAACTGCGCGACCTCACATTGCGCCAGGCGCAATCGATGCTCGAATCTGCCGGACTGAAACTTGGGAAATTGTCATATATAAAATCCTTCGATGAAGATGCTGTTCAAAATCAACTTTTCAAAGGGCATATTATCAAAGCAGGAACCGAACTTGACAAAGGTTCCGTTATTAACCTTACAGTAGGTATGGGGGCCAAAGCCATGGTTGATTCGTTAAGGGAGGATAGTTTGCAGTGAAGAATATGGTTGACTGGCATACATGGCAGACAATGGTATTAGTTTAATTTTATAATTATCAGGATAATGCGTTTTTTCTTTTTCATCATCTTTCTTCTGCTCACAGGGATTACAGGGTTTTCCCAGGAGATACTTACCGGTTTGCAATATAACCCAATGGTCATGGCCAGGGCAATGGAGCACAATCCTAAGGACTATCTGAAAGCAGGATTGGATACAATCCCGGTAACCCTTCCGTTTTTTGATGATTTCTCGGCCAATAATGTATTTCCCTCTTCCGACCGGTGGATTGACCATTATGCTTTTGAGAATGACGACCTGGCTGTTTACCCGGTTAACCTGGGTGCAATGACCCTCGATGCCATCAACGATTCGGGAAATATGTACCCCACTGCAGTTCCCGGACCGATGGAATTCATTGCAGATCACCTGACGTCACGATACATCAGGCTCGATTCCGTGTTTACCCCTGTTCCGAGGGCGCTTACCCCTGCAGATTCTATATTCCTGAGTTTTTTTTACCAGCCCCAGGGAAGAGGACAAGCTCCGCAAAAAAACGATTCACTCATCCTGGAATTCCTTGTTGCTCCGGCACACGACAGCATCAGTCCAACCGATACGGTTGCCGTTCCAGACAAATGGCGAAAAATGTGGTTTGCCAACGGAATGCCCCTGGACACATTTACACTGAGATATAACAAATGGTTTGCCCAGGTGATGATACCTGTGCATGACCCGGTTTTTTTCAAGAACACATTCCGGTTCAGATTTTTAAATTATGTCAGCCTGGCAAGTACTTCCGAGCCAAGCTGGCCAAGCAATACCGCCCAGTGGAATCTCGACAATGTATACCTCAATTCGGGGCGCAACAGGTACGATACTGTTTATCCCGAACTCCGGTTTGTTTACCGGTCGCCTTCCCTGCTCAAACGATACGAATCGATGCCATACCCCCAATATTGCAATGACCCGACAAACGAAATCAAGGATACCATCGATATCCTGATGACCAACCGGGATATCCTGCCCCATATATCGTCCTACAATTATTATTTCACCAGCCTCGCAGGCAGTTTTTCAAAATCATACAGTGGTGGCACCTACAACATTCAGTCGTGCTACTCCGTTCCTTATGTTACGTACCAGAAGTTTGCGCACCCCGCGGTACCCTTTCTGATACCAATCAGCGAAGCCGACAGCGCGGTGTTCCTTGTCAGGCATGTATTGAACCCCACTGTGCCCGGAACCGTGAAGGGCGACACCATGCAGGCCTACCAGAAATTCTACGACTATTACGCCTATGATGATGGCACCCCTGAGGCAAGTTATGGCCTTTCCCCGGCCGGTTCTCAGCTCGCTTATCGTTTCAATCTGAACAAATCGCCCGATACCCTCCGCGCCATAAGGTTCTATTTCAACAAGACCCTGGGTAACGTCAGCCAGCAGTTTTTCCATCTTTGTGTCTGGAATGACAACGCAGGTAAGCCCGGAAAAACGATCTATTCCGTACTTGTCATGCCGAAGTATGCCGACAGCATCAACAAATTCGTCACCTACCATATCTATCCTCCCCTGGCCGTCACAGGAACATTTTATGTGGGTTGTATCCAAACAACCGACGACAATCTTTCAATCGGGTTTGACCGTTACAACAACAGCCAGAATGAGATATTCTGGAACACCAATGGCATTTGGAATACCTCTTCCATGTCGGGATCACTGATGATCCGGCCGGTCGTCGGGAAACCCATTCCGCTTGGATCCGGCGAACTTCCTGCCGGTGAAATGAAGATAACCCTTTATCCCAACCCCTGTAACACCAATATTCTGCATCTTCATGTTCCCGGAATTCCTGAACAGAGTCGAACTTCAACAGAAGGCACCCTTGTTGTTTCCGACCTGGTTGGTCATGTTCGGATGAGGACCGGGTATCAGCAGGAAATCGATGTGAGCGCTCTTGCCAACGGGCTCTATTTCCTGGAAATCAGGAATTGTTCTGCTTCCCGGATTGGCGTTGCAAAATTCATTATTTCCCGGTAAATGAGCCGGCATTGCACCAGCCATGCCTGAAAAGAACATTCTTCGGGATTAAAAAAGCACCATGGACGAAAAACCAGAAATTCCTGAAGAATCGGGTGAATTGTATGAGCATTTCCGGTTTGTGGTTGATCGGAAACAGAATCCGTTGCGTATCGACAAATACCTGATGGCCAAAATCGAAAATGCCTCACGGAACCGTATTCAAAATTCCGCCCATGCAGGTAACATTCTTGTAAATGAAGAGGTTGTGAAGCCCAACTATAAAGTGCGGCCCCTGGATGTGATAACCATCGTGCTTGCTTACCCCCCCCGTGACACTGAGGTTTATCCCGAAAACATACTGATATCCATCGTGTATGAAGACCACGACATCATGATCGTGAACAAAGCCGCCGGAATGGTGGTGCATCCGGGGCATGGAAACTTTACCGGAACCCTGCAGAATGCCCTGCTTTACCATATACAGCAAAACAACCCGGGGGATCCCGATGCAAAACCGTTTCTCGTTCACCGGATCGACAAGGACACAAGTGGTATCATGCTGATTGCAAAAAATGAACTCGCCCAGTCTAAAATCGCAAAGCAGTTTTTCGACCACACCATCGACCGCACGTATGTGGCACTTGTATGGGGAAATATTGATCATGACGAGGGAACGATCGATGCAAATATCGACCGCGACACCCGGAACCGACTGGTCCAGGCCGTATATGATGATCCGGAGAAAGGACGCCATGCAGTTACCCATTATCATGTTCTCGAACGGTTCGGCTATGTGACCCTTGTCGAATGCAGGCTGGAAACCGGACGCACACACCAGATCAGGATCCATTTCAAACACATCGGGCATCCGTTGTTCAACGATGAAAGTTACGGGGGATCAGAAATCCTGAAAGGAACAACTTTTACAAAATACAAGCAGTTTGTGCATAATTGCTTCTCCTTGCTGCCACGGCAGGCATTGCATGCAAAATCGCTGGGATTTATCCACCCGACCACGAAGCAGTTCGTTCATTTCGATTCCGAATATCCTTCAGACCTGAAAGCTGCGATTGAAAAATGGAGAGGGTACGGAAGCGGGGGAAAGGATTAGGTGTTAAGTTTTAAGTGAAAAAAGTTTTAAGTTTTAAGTGGGAATAGTGTTGGGGTTTGGGTTATATGAGAAATTTTAAGGTTTGGACGGGAAGTTTGTTGCAGGTCATTGCGTCGTGCTACTTCTGGTTTTCGCTCTTCCTTATTTCAGGGTTATTGTTCCCAATCCCTTTCTTTTTATGGATTTCCACGGTATTGTTTGACCGACGAAGGTCTATTCTGCATCAATTCACCTGCTGGTGGGCGGATATCATCCTGGGAATCAATCCGTATTGGAAAATCCAGGTGAATGGACGATACAATATTGATCCTTCCCAGGTTTATGTGATGGTCTCGAATCATCAGTCGGGATTGGACATCCTGGTCCTTTTCAAACTTCACCGTCACTTCAAATGGGTGGCTAAAAAAAGTTTGTTTGCCATTCCTTTTATCGGCTGGAACATGGGGCTCAATGGCTATATCTCCATTGAGCGGGGCCGTGGAAGAAGTAAACTTCAAATGATTGATAAAGCGGTATCTGCCATCAGGGACGGAAATTCCGTGATCCTGTTCCCCGAAGGAACCCGTTCTCCCGATGGTAATTTACAGCCATATAAAACTGGTGCTTTCAGGCTTGCCCTTGAAACCCGCTCACCCATCCTCCCGGTTGTTCTAAAAGAGACCTACCGCGCTATTAAAAAAGGCGGATTGATGGTTCATAAATGTGACAGGATAAAACTGGTGGTGCTCGATCCGATTCCCTATGATTCTTTTAAACATATGGACGCAAAGGAGTTGTCGTTGTTTGTTTTTAATAAGACCAGGCGGGAACTTGAAAAGCAACCCTGATCCTTTCTGCCGTTGACGGATCGCTTTCACATGCGCAAAAGCGCCATTCTGGCATGTTGCAACCATTTACGGGTGCCTTATTGTCATGGTTTCGATTGCTTTTTTCACTGGTATGCTGTTTGACTTTTCCCTGGAAATGAAATTCTAACAATTAAAAATAGGAGATAAAACCATGACACTGATCAAATGGCAACACAGAAATCCGTTATCGGATATGGTAAGCAACATCTTTGACAATGACCTTGGCGACTTTTTCGGAAAACGTTTCAGCGATCCGGCTGCCAACATCATTGAAAACAATGACTCCTTTCACCTTGAAATCGCAGCACCCGGGATGGTCAAGGATGATTTCAAAATCAACCTTGAGAACAACATCCTCACCATTTCGGTTGAGGTTGAAGACCAGAAACGTGAAGAGGGTAAAAATTATTCAAGGAAAGAGTTTTACTACGGTTCTTTCAGCAGGTCATTCACCCTGCCAAAAACCATCGACCTTGAAAATATCAAGGCCGACTATGAAAGCGGCATCCTGAAGATTTCACTCCCGAAAAAGGAGGAGGCAAAGGTTGAAATTAAGAAGGAGATCCGCATTTCTTAAATTGAAATCCCTGTTTGTTGCCCTGCCAGGCGTTAAACCCTGGCAGGGTATTTTTATTTTACCTTTGCCTGATGAAGAAAAATTACAGGGCCCATCTCGCCCTGCTGTGTACCACAATTATTTTTGGCCTTGCCTATAACATTGTCAAGAGCCTGATGCCGGTCGTGCTTTCGCCGATGCAGCTGATCTTTATTCGTCTTCTGGGCGTAATGGTGATCTTCTGGCTTTTTCAGCGGATCTTTGTACCTGAAAAAGTTGAACGAAAAGACCTGGTTATGCTGGCAGTGTGCGGGATGTTCGGTTTTGCCCTCAACCAGGCTCTGTTTTACGAAGGGCTGAACCTGAGCACCCCGGTGGATGCTTCGCTGATCCATGTGCTGAATCCCATCCTGGTCCTGGTTTTTGCCGGCATCATCCTCGGGGAAAAGGTTACCTGGAAAAAAGCTGGAGGAATTGCCCTTGGCGCTTCAGGCGTGCTTATCCTGGTGCTCTATGGCCACAAGGTGAGTTTTGACGGAAATCACGGATGGGGAAATATTCTGATTTTTCTGAACATGGTTTTTTATGCCCTTTACCTTGTATTGATCAAGCCACTGATCGGAAAATATCACACAACTACCATATTAAAATGGGTTTCATTCTTCGGTTTCCTGTTTATCCTTCCGTTTTCAATCAAACAGGCACTCGATATCAGTTTTCAATCCATCACGATCTCCGCGTGGCTTGCCATTGCATATATAATCCTGCTCAACACTTTCGTAGCCTACCTTCTGATCAACTTTGCACTGAAAAGCCTGACCACTGCGACCGTGAGTTATTACAGCTACCTCCAGCCGGTGATCGCTACGGCCATGTCGGTAACAATTGGGCAAGGAAGCATTACTGCGCCAAAAATCCTGGCTGCCCTGCTGATCTTCTCAGGAGTGTTCATCGTGAACCGATCGGCTCCCTTTACCAGGGTTGCAAAGGAGAGGATTACCAAAACCGGCAACGGATCAGAAAAAGTGACGGAAAGGCAATAAGATCCATTCGAAGATCTTTTCGATGAGCGGCCGTCGTTTCCATCCAAGGTAATCGAGTTCCTGGGAGTTCCTGATGGTTTCGGCAATGTGTTCGCTTAACTGTTCTAAAATGGCCGGTTCCGACCCGATCAGGGCAATCTCATACTGGTAGCGGAAACTGCGGAAATCAAAATTGGCACTGGAAATAGAGAAGATTTCATCATCGATTACAAGCAGTTTTGCGTGCAGGTTGTGCGGCAGGTAAAAAAGCAGTTTGATGCCGGTGTCATGAAGCAGTCCAAGGTATTTATTCCGAAGGATATCGACCATCCGCATATCGGAATGTTTTGGCATGATCACTTCCACCACGACTCCTCGTTTGCTGGCCTCCATCATGGCTTTCCTTAGCAGGAACCCCGGAAGGAAATAGGGGGTTTCAATGACCACCGAACGTTCGGCCTGCCTTATGAGTTGGGTATAACGTTTTCTGAGCCTTTGAAACTGGATGGAAGGAACGTCCCGGATTATCTCAAAATCACCCAGTTTGATTTTGCGGGTGAAAGTCATCTTGTTGGTGATGATAAAGGGGTTGAAGGCATTGAAATTTTCAAGGAAAACTTTTTTAAACGACACTGCAAGTTCGCCCTCCATGCGCAGGCACAGTTCGCGCCAGTTCAGATTGTAGCCGGTAATGTTGGCCGACCCGATATAGCTGATCAAATCGTCTATGACTAAAATTTTGCGGTGATCGCGCCGGTGCCCGCGTGTAAAAATATCGCTGTTGATCTTGATTTTTTCGAAAAATTTCACCTCCCCTTCAAACCGGGTAAGTTCTGTAAAAAAAGTCTCCGACACGGGCCCCTTCCCCCATGAATCGATCAGAATCTTAACCTTGACGCCTTCTCTGGCTTTTTTTGTGAGTGCATCGCGGAACCTCACCCCCATGTGATCGTTTGCGAATTTATAAGTTTCCAGAAAGATATACTCCTTTGCATGGGCAATATCATTGAGCATCGAGTTATAAAACTGCAGAGTATCGTCAATGATCCGGAATTCCATGCTGCAAGATGATTTATTCGGTTTATATCAAATCCGTGACCTTTTTCTCACAAGAAAATCAACTCCCTGTTGCGGGAGGGATCCGGGAAGGGGTGTCAGGGTAAAATTCTGCCCAAATTTAACACAAATGATCAATCCTCCGGCAGGTTAATCCCTGAATTGCACAAATTTTACTAAGTTTGCTTAAAAAAAACAATATGATCAAATCCATGACTGGTTATGGGAAAGCGGTCCTTGATATCACAGGTCGAAAACTCACGATTGAAATCAAAACTCTGAACAGCAAACAACTTGACCTGAACCTGAAAATACCGGGATATTTCCGCGACAAGGAATGGGAGGTGAGGGGCCTGCTCACCCAGCGGTTTGAACGCGGTAAGATCGATTTTTTCATCGCCACCGAAGTGACCGGTGAGATGCTGAGTTATTCCATCAACAGCAATCTTGCTAAAAAATACCATGAAGAACTTAAAAACCTTGCCGGAGAACTCAAGGAGGAGTGCCCGTCTGAGATGCTGTCGCTGGTGCTTAAAATGCCGGATGTGATGCAGACAAGCCGCGACGAATTGAGTGAACACGACTGGTCATCCATTTCCGGGGCAATTGATGAAGCAATCACCCAGGCCGACATTTTCCGCCTCAACGAAGGAAAAGTTCTCGAAGCGGATATGACGAACCGTGTACATGGGATACTTCATCTGCTGGAGGCCGTAGAACCCTATGAAAAGATGCGTATTGTCGATTTGCGCGAACGGCTGTTGCGCGATTTCTCAAAGTATTCGGGTGATTTCAACGGTTCGGCTCCCGATCAGAATCGTTTTGAGCAGGAGTTGATCTATTACCTCGAAAAACTTGACATCACTGAAGAAAAGGTCCGCTTGCTGAAGCATTGCCATTATTTCCTGGAAACTTTAAAGGAACCTGTTTCACAGGGGAAAAAGCTTGGATTCGTCACACAGGAAATGGGCCGCGAAATAAACACAATCGGTTCCAAGGCCAGTGATGCCGGGATTCAGAAGCTTGTCGTGCAGATGAAAGATGAGTTGGAGAAGATAAAGGAACAACTTGGAAATATCCTTTAACACATTATAACACGGGAGGATTATGCAGGGGAAAGCGATCATTGTTTCTGCCCCGTCAGGGGCTGGAAAGACAACCATTGTAAAGCATCTGCTGAAGGAAATTCCAAACCTGGAATTTTCCATTTCTGCCTGCAGCAGGGCAAAACGCGATGAAGAGATCAATGGGAAGGATTACTATTTCATTTCAGGGGATGATTTCAGGGAGAAAATTTCCCGGGATGAATTTGTGGAATGGCAGGAGGTATACCCAGGCAGCTACTATGGCACCCTTAAAACAGAGATGGACCGCATCTGGTCGCTCGATAAAACACCCATCTTTGATGTGGATGTGGTGGGTGCGGTCAACCTGAAAAACTATTTCGGCGAACAGGGCCTTGGAATATTTATCCACCCCCCGTCTATTGAAGAACTTGCAACCCGCCTAAAAAAAAGAGGCACAGAATCAGATGAAACCCTTCGTAAAAGAGTTGACAAAGCCTCTTACGAACTTACCTTTGCCACGCGCTTCGATAAAATCATTGTCAATGACAACCTGGCCCTGAAATGCAAGGAAATTGTCGCACTGGTAATCACCTTCCTGAAATTATAAAAACTACCCCAACCTTCACTTGTCATTTGTCATTTGTCATTTGTCAATCGTAAATCGTCATTCGTAAATCGTAAATCGTAAATCACAAATGCCCCCTCCCAAAAAAACCGGCCTCCTCTTCGGCTCTTTCA
>CAIKNA010000365.1 GCA_903828645.1 uncultured Bacteroidales bacterium | reverse complement strand
TGTATTGAGACTGCCGGCAGTGATGGCATAAACCCCATCGGCACCTGCGGCAAAACCTAACGGAAGGGCCGTTGATACAGCGCTTACAGGAATTGCATTGACCGACAATTTTGATTCATCCGGTGTAACTGTGTACAGCATTGGAACTGCGGCATTCATGCTCATCAGCTTATGGGCATCATATTTGCTGTCGAAGTTTGCAGTTGCCTGGTCGAGGAAATAGACAAAGGCCTGGTCAGAGTAATTGTTACCATCAATTGTTAATACCAGGTAATTGGGAATTTCAATAGCGCTTTTATAATAGTTTGAATCAGGAACAGCCCTCATGGCGTTGGTGAAATAAACATCACCGGATGTCAGAGGAGATTTTACCTTAACCATCATCCCTTGCATGGCCGGGATATACCTTGATCCAGAACCGATACCATTGACATAGCTTTTATAATGACCTGCAGAGGCGCTATAATAATAAACAGCGCTTTCCATTTTATCATCGGCAGAAAAGGAAGCAACAACGGCATCCCAGTCTAGTGCAGAAGGATACGGGTTTCCAACCAGGTTCCATCCACCTGCTCCATAAGGAAAATCAGGAAGTACTGTACGTGTACAATGTATTTGCATAGGTGATCCTGAAATTGGAGTAGAATTTAACATGCCTATAAAATTCTTTGTTATGCTTCCTGAATATTGAACCAGGTATCCTCTTCCCGGTGTAAAAGTAACATCAGAACCCCAACTTGGGTTCCAGTCTCCGCCAACTGCCCTGGTATTGATCCATGTAGCTGTAGGCTCATCAAACTTGAAAAAGTTGTCGGTTGTATTGGAAGGCAGACTGATGAAATCCGGGGCAATATTCTGCGCTGCAACCGGTGATGAAAGGAAATGATTCTTCAAAGTATCAGCTGGATTTGAAGTATATCCTCCTGTCAGGTAACGCCCAACTTGTGCTGTGTTTACTAAGCCGTTCGTGATTCCATTGTCAAGCAGGGTTCCTGTTCCTGTGGCATCAGAATTGATGACCAGACATTGAGCGCCGTTTAGTGTGAGCATTCCGTTAACAGTCAAAGCTGCAGTAGGTTTGATTGTAAGAATACCTCCATTTGCGATTATGAGATCATAACACTGTGTAGAAGTTCCTGTTAATTCAGGGTAATTGCTACAGCCTGCTGGGATGACAACATTTTCGGAAGATAATGGCGTATGGTTTGAAAACCAGTTGCCGGTATTAGTCCAGTCATGATTTGTGAGACCTGTCCATGTTGGGCCTTTAACGGTGATTGATTGGGTAACAGGGGCAGCGGCACAACCAAATGAACTTGAATAGTTATACGTGATGCTGTATGTTCCGATGGTAGAAGGATTGAATTGATCAGGCGGCGTTAAGTAAGAATTACCGCTATATATGCCACCCGTCGGTATCGCCGTCAGCGTGATTGAAGGTGAACCAACAAGAACATCCGCCAATACTCCAAAAGTAATCACTGGCAGGGCGTGTGAAGTAACTGTAACTGTAGTGCTCATTGGAACTGTCCCTGAATAGTTCGTTCCATTTCCAACACCGGTCACTGAGTATGTAAAAGTACCTGATCTTATACCCATGTCAATTGCTGAACCGGTGCCCGGATAAGTCGGTGTTTGTGCAACTCCTGCCTGGTAAAGTGTATAAGTTACACCAACTTGTGAATTTGATAAACCTACTGCTACTCCTGCACCTGGCAAGCAATAGTCACCACCACCAGTCATAGCAAAAGCAGTAGGTGATGGTAGAGGATTGAGAATAACATTGTTGTAATTCAGGTTGTAAGCATTAGAGGCAGATGTTGCAAGCTGTGTGCTGGTACAAGGTGAATATACGGTATATTGATAAAGAACAGTCTTATAGTAAGGAACAGTTCCGTTAAAATTAAATGCCAGGTTCGCCTGCGAGTTTGCAGTAAAATCAACAGAATTCGTAACCCTGAAACGGCCGAATTTTGTTCCGGGTGCTGTTGTTGAGAGTATGGTCCCTGAGCCGCAACCCGGGGCAGATCTTCCTGCAATTTTAAGCTGACCCTGTGTTGTACTTACGCTTGCGTAGGCGAATGAAGTTGGTTGCTCTGCTGAAATCATTTCGGATGTACCGGCTACAAGGGAGAAAGTTGGCGTACCTCCATTGAGACATGACTTGCTAATTAAGATTCCATACTGGATGATTGAAGCTTCGAAATTAGGAGTCGACGCATCTGTGTCCAAAATGTACAAGTCGAATTCAAGCGTCTTGCTGTCGGTCTGAACGTCGTTACCGAGGGTCATCCTAAAATCAGATACAGCAACCGGTGCCAGCCTTTTCTGCGCATTGGCGTTTACAAAAGCAAGAAGGGTTACAAGGATCAATGTAACCTTGAATAATCTGGTTGGTAAATTTCTCATATTGAGTTTAGTTTATAATGAACAATAAAACTGCGGATAACGTTCCAATTCAAAAGACCGGTGGTTGTTGAATTGGTTGCCCCGGCAACCGCATTAAATAAGTTCTGGTTAAGAAGTAAAACAAATAGTTTATCTGATCTGAATATATGTTTAATTATTTATACGCAAAGATAATGATTTTCAATGCCGATAACAAAACTATATAAATAATTGAAATGTCGATGTCTGAGAAATAAAAAAAAATGTAAAATATTGGTAATCAGTGAAATTATTTTGTAATTTAAGCTTCAGTCCAAATTGCAATGCGACGAGGATGTCTGAGAAGGGGCAGGAGTGCGGGTATAAACTTTTAACTGAATTGAAAAAAAACGAAACCTTAATTAATAAAAAACATTCCCTGTAAAGAGAGTTCTTTACAGGGAATGCTTATTCAAAAGAATTACATTGGACGATGAGCGTAAACGAAGGTGGCTGCATTGTTCCCGGCGATGTTGATATCGGCAGATTCAACCTGTCCGTCAGCATACACGTCGGTATTCCTGTAACCATAAGCGAAGATAGAAGCATCATTACCAATTTCATTCATGTCTTCAGCTTCAACCTGTGCATCCTGGTTCACGTCGCCACCATAGATCAGCGGTGGGGAGACGGTGGTACCATCTGATTCGAGCATGGTGGTCATGTTGGCATCATAAGCCTGTGACAATGCATTGAATGCATAGCTGATAACGGCTCCTGAGAAGTCAACCGGCAATGCAGAAACAGTTTCGATGTGGTTGCGCTGTTTGATTGTCAGGTAGTATGATCCGTTGTACTGACCAGGAATTGTTATCGTAGCCGTACCGGTTGTGGATAAAGGAACATCTGTTGCGGGATAGATAACCTGTGGATAATAGCTGGTATCAGCAACTACATCTCTTCCTGAACGATGAAGTTCAACGGTGATATGATCGGCTGATCCGTCTGACCACTTTGGAACAACACCGGTGATGTTACCTAATCCATCGTAGGTTGCGTCCATTGCTGTGAACATTGTGCTGAATCCATTGTACAAACCTTCCATGAACACGGAGGTTAAATTCAGCGTTTTGTTCAGAGACAGCGGGGTGACCTGTGCAAACGTGGTACCTACGCGGATTTCGTCATATTGTGCATTGGGTGTACCTGAACCATTCCTGATACAGATTGAACCAAAGGTCGGGAATGTACCAGCGCCGCTTGAGTTTGTTACAGAACCTGATGGTTCAGCTCCGCCCAGTGTGGATGGGTTAACCCATAAGGTAGCAACTGTTGTTGAGGTGCTGATATCGTATTTTACAACGACCAGGTAAGTAGTCCCAAACGTAAGATCCTGTGGATATACGGTTGGTGTACCGGTTAAGTTGAGAATAGTCAGCCGGTATCCTAATGCAGGAGTGGTAACTTTAATAATCCCAAGTTTTCCGCCAAAATTGCTTCCGATGCTTGTTCCGGCCAATGGGCTGAAATGCATGAAATAGTCAGAAGTCGTTGAGAGCTGTGTCTGGTCTACAACATCAAGCAGCACCGAGTAGTAAAGGACGCTTGAAGATGTTGAGATCGGCCTGTTGATATCCTTGGAAACCTGTCCGGTTCCTGGTGAATTGATTCCAGGGACGGTGATTTTCTGTCCTGTAGAAGTAAGAAGACCCGGATAAGACAAGGATCCGTCAACGACAGGAATATTGCCGACGCCGCTATGAGCCGTCCAGTTGTTTGAGTAAGTTGTTGACGGTGCAGCATAATAATCACCACCTACAAAATCTCCAACCGTGTAAGCAAAGTTCTCATACAGTACGATGTCTGTTGTTGCACTTGCTGTTGGAACCGGTTCATTGTTTTTGTAATTGATTGAGGTTCCTCCGATGCTGTTATACGGGAAAATCTTGAAAAAATATGTAGTCCCTGCGGTTAAACCGCTGATAACTGCACTTTGTAGACCCTGGGCAATATTGTTAACGAGGAATCCATCGGTTTCCGGAACACCGTCAACAGGAGGTACGATTGCATCAAAGCTAACCGAGCTTCCTTTGATCAGGTAACCGGTTGCAGCAACTTCTCCTTCACTTGCCAGGGCATCTGTCCATGACAGTGGAATGGTTGCATTCGTGGTAGTACCGGCTGTAAAGTTTTGCGGGTAGTTTGAAGGTTCACCAACGAGGGTACTGAAGTTTCCCTGTGCGAGGGTTGTTCCTACGGAATTCCTTGCATAAGCAGCGAAATAGACAGTAGTTCCTACAGGAAGTGAATCCCTGAGCTGTGTGAACGGATAAGGGAATGTAATTGGTGTTGCGCCAACTCCCATTTTGTGATCCGTGATCGTAGCAGGATATGTTGTGCTCCAAACGGTACCGTATTCAAGAATCGGGGCACCGCCGTTTGCAACAATTGAACCACCTATAATAGCTGAATGTGCTGTGATGGCGCTGACTGTCGTGGAAGAAACCACAGGAGCAGTATTGCCTGATGCTGTCAGAACAGTAACCATGACAGGATTATCCTGCAGAACGCCGGAAGTTTCAGCTACGTAATAAACGTTGTAGGTAGTGGAACTTGACAATCCATTCATTCCAAGGATATACTCCGTGCTTCCTGCTGCGCAGGCAATCGTGCCTGCAAGGTTTGAAGCAACCGGCGTACCGGCGGCATTCTGGCCGGCCTTAACCTGTGCAGAACTTGGCACTGCTGCTCCGTTTGGAAGAACAACCAGGTAGCAGGTTCCGGGTGTATTGATGTTGACTTTGGCTGAAAATCCGGTAGGTGTGATATTTTCAGCCTTTGGCCATCCGCTGGTCCATGTTGGTGCAGCAACCGTCATATCGGCTGAAGACCTTGCAGTAAGCTGCATCAGGGCTACATACTGAGAAACGATGCAAACCAGGTTGATCGGATTGGTTGGGATGACGGTTGGAGTTGTGATATAATTTGCTTCAGCGAAAGCTGTACGGAAATCGCCTGTGCCACTTGCGTCAGCCAGGGGGTAATCAGTTGCAGTAACAAAATTTCCAGTAGCACCAGTAAATGAAACGTTGGTTACCCTGATCAGTTTTGCCTGGTCTGCAGATGTAATAGTAGCCAGAGTTTTCAACTCAGGTGTGATCGTGTGGCCGGTTGAAGTAGCAGCACCCGGATCACTCACCGGAAGAAGTTCAATCATGTTGTTATAGTTCTGTAATCTGCCGGTCAGACCTGTGATTCCGTCACCGAAGTTATAGGTGCCGGAGATATAAGCTGCCAATGCATCATAAACGACAATTGCTCCCGTATTATCCTGCAGGTAGATGTATTTGGCTACCGGGCCTGTGAGAGAACGGAAAAAGCTGACATAAGCCTCACCGGTAAGACGGTAAACAGTTGCCCCGGGTGTTCCTGCGCGCAAGGCTGCCATGGTGGTAACGTTTACTACCGTAGGAAGGCTGTATACAGCGGTGTTGATTGCACTGGGGTCGAAACCGGCTTCAAAAGCTTTTGCCTTTATTGTTGTGGTCCCTGAGCCTGAAAGAAGCTGAATGGGGGTTGTAGGGTAAACCGGGGAAGCTTCTGTAGGATCTGTTCCATCGGTTGTATAATGAATGGTGGCACCGGTTGTAGAGCAGTTAATGACGATGTTCTGCGTTGAGTAGTAAGACCCGGCGGGAGGTGCAAATGTAGGAATAGCAACAGTAGGATTCGCCACTGCAGCAATTGATACATCATCAATTCCCAAAGCCTGGGCATTTGAAAATGTAGCACCTGAAGTTACTGAATAGTTCCATGCGAGGTAAAAATCAGTGCCTGCAGCAATATTTGCAGCGAGTGTCTGGCTGGTAACAGGTACAGTCATCCCCGGAGCAGGGTTAAATCCATTTTTATCGCCATCTGCCACAAAACTTGTGAGGAAATTGGAACCGGCAGAAGTCCAGGTTATACCATCTGTTGAATAGTACATTTGAATTGAATAACCTGCTGCGTTTGTTCCATCCCTGTATTTCTCCACATTATAGCTGATGGAAAGGCTGGGGATAGCTAAGGCTCCATTGTTGTGTAACATAGCGTACATATTTACGCTGGCTCCGTTTGAACTGGATGCGATTCCTCCAATTCCCCTGTCGGTGGCTGTTGCAGCCGGACCTGCGCCAAAGTTGTAAACAGCGCCGCCTGCAGTGGATGACATATCGTTGCCGGCATTGTATTGTGTGGCTGTTCCTGCTGCTGAGAATAAACCAACAGTCCTGACATTTAAAGATGCAGCTACTTTCCAGCCGCTTGGAACGGCTGCAGTGGCACTTGTACCTATTTCATCAAAGTTTTCGGTGACCGTACCGTTCAATGCAATGTTGATCGGTGTAAAAGGAGGTGCTGTGACCGTGCCGCTGCAAGCAACATTCACGGAAGTAATAATACCTGCTCCTGCATTGCCGACATTTTCAGGACCGTAGGAAGCGGCCGTAAGACCTGCTTTTAAACGAACATAAACATTCGTAGCAGCCAGTGTGGAAGATGTTAAAGTTATGGTTGCACTACCGCCGAATGTGCTGTTATCAGTAGATACTTCAAAATTTGTGGATGCGGAAACAGTAATGCTTCCCGGGTAGGTAAGATTTGAGCCACTCAGGCTATAGCTTTGTGAAGGCGTTGAAGGACCGGCGCCCTGGACATAGGTAAAACCGGTAAGTGTAGTCGGTGTTGCAGTCAGAACCGGAGGAATAACCGCAGTAACTGTACCGCTACAGGTAACAGTGACCGGAGTGGATACACCTGCACCGGCGTTACCAATTGTTTCGCCATTGTAAGTACCGGCAACAAGTCCGGACTTCAGACGAACAGAAACAGTCGTTGAAGCCAATGTAGAGGAGGTCAGTGTTATAGTTTTTGTACCGGCGTAAGAAGTGCCATCGAGAGATACTTCATAATCTGTGGAACCTGTAATGGTTACGGAACCCGGGTAGGTAAGGTTTGATCCGCTTAGAGCGTAGGTCTTTGCCGGAGTTGACGGGCCGGAGCCTTCAACATAAGTAAAGCCTGTAAGTGTAGATGGAGTGACAGAAAGTGTGGCAGTGCCGCTGGCACCAACAACATCAGACCACAAGGTGGCTACCCTGATGCCATCGATTTTTACTGTTGGCATGCTAGCGGTTGTTCCCTGGCGCAATGCAACGGCAAGGATTGCTGTGGCATCTGCACTGGTGACATCTGTAGAAGTAAGTGTTGGTGTAGGTTCTGCAGCACCTATAGTTGGGTTGATGTATAGATAAGCCATATCATCCGTTGCGGTTCCTGTGTTGTATGTGTATTTTACAACAACCAGGTAGGTTGTATTCAAAGCATAGGTAAATCCTGTATAAACAGGGGTTCCCAATTTAGAAATACCGAATGCAAGATTGTTGGATGCATCCCTTTTAATAAATAACCTGTCGTAAAATCCACTGGCAGTGGCACCACTGACCTGGCAAAAATGGAAGAAATAATCTCCGGCCGTGTTAGCAGCACTTGCATTGACCAGGAAAGAGGCGTAAACCGATCCTGAAGTCTGGGATGCAAAACTCTTGTTATCATCTTCACCAGTAGTGAACATTGTTACTTCATTGCCAATACCAGATGATAAATAACCAGTATAGGTTAATGGAGTAGCACTGGGTGCAGTGACAGTAATTGGATTTGAACCGGCACCACTATGTGCTGTCCAGCCATTGGCGGTCAGCAGTGTACCAGCAGTGTATGAAAAGTTCTCATTCATCAACAACGTCTGTCCCCACCCGACGGTGAGGCAGCCGAAGAATAACATGGCCATAAGGAATATGGCGCGAATTGTAGTTTTTTTCATTTTGTTATTGGTTTTAGTGAGTAATATTGTTTTTTGTTTTTTTAAATTCTGTAGCACCAGGCAGAGGGTGTAAAAGTATAAAGAGGGATTTATCAGCGTGTTAAGTTATGGTTAAATTATCAGGACCTTGTTCCGGAGTAAGGGACAACGGAAGCGATACGTATATTTACCCCGACAAACAGGTGATGTATGCATGCTTGGTAAAAATTAACTCGTCAGACAGACTTATTGAAAATTCAATTATGTGTAGCTGATGTAGTATTTCCGAACGTATGTGCGCACTTTCAAGGCTTTCCGTAATCTAACTAATCTGCAATGCGCGCAATGAAAGAACTTTCTTGTTGCAAATATATGAAATTTCGCTCATATAAAAAAAAAATTCACCTTTTTTATCAGGAGGATAAAAATTTATAGGGTTATGCTTTTCAGACGCAAATCCGGAAAAATTGTTGCCCGGGAACCGGCATGTCGCCAGGTATTGACAGGCTCATAAAAATTGAGGATTCCCGTAAACCGGTGTTCGATGTTCGATGTTCGAAAGTTGAATTGCCATTTTACGCATTGCCAATTTACCGGTTGGCTTTCTTGCATTTTAGCTTTTGCCAGTATTGCCATTTACAAACAAGCTTTTTTCACCGCAAAGACGCGGAGACGCAGAGACCAGATCTGTTTCTTATCCATTCAAGGTCGAAAGTCGAAAGTTGAAAGTTGAAAGTCGAAAGTTACTCGCTGTAGAGGCTTTCAGAATTGAACAGGATATGATCAATGATCAGCGGGATCTCCCCGGGATCAATGTTGTACTTGATGAGGTTTGGGATATCTTCCTCGTAGGTGGTCATAAATATTCCTGCATTGAAATGCGGATCAGAAAAACTGAATTTGTAAAGATCCATAGCGATTGCGCGGTTCTTCAGGCAGAGTTGAACATGGGCTGCATTCATGTAATCATAACCGGAAGGGGATCCGGATGAGAGGATGCGGTTGTAATACTGGGCGGCTTCTTCCAAACTGCCTGTAACAAAATAGCAATAGGCGAGCGGGCGCGATACTTTGAGATTATCGGGTTGATAGAAGCTGACTTTTGCATAATGCTGTATTGCCCTGTCGAATTCTTTCAGGCTCACATAGCAATGGGCGATCCTTGTCTGGAGGCTGAGGTCGTCGGGTTGCAGGGAAGCCGCATCCTCAAAATAGGTCACCGCCTGCTGATAGTTTTTCATTTTCAGTGAGCACCAGCCTAATTTTTTCAGGATCCAGCTGCGGTCGCCTTCAAATAGTTCAGCCTTCCGGTAGTACTGAATGGCCATCTCATAATTCCCGGTCTTCTGGCAGCAATACCCGATCTTTTCATAGTAGATCCCCGACTGGGGCTGTTTTCCGGAAATGTATTTATAAAGCTCGCCGGCTTCAATGTAATGTTCCTTTTCAAAATAAAAGATTGCCAGGCGCTCTGTAAAAGATTGCTGTTCAAACCAGGTTTTATAAAATCCCAGCCGGCTGAAGAGGATCTTCTCCTGGAATATATCCTCAAATTCATTCCGGTAGGGGAACAATTTAAAAAAGCGGTAGAGATCCTGTATGTACTGGATAAATATTGCATTCGAGGCGGTTGACGGATTCAGCGTATCTTCTTCCGAGGCCATATCTTTCATCTGTTCGAGTTCGGCTTCAAAATAGGTAACCAGCATCGAACGCTGTTGCGGAGGAACGGCCGAAAAATTCAGTGCAAATGAATACTTGTCGGAATTGCACAGGTAAAATGCTTTTTCCAGACCTTCGAGGAGACGGCCGAAGAATTGCTCGTCATCCGGTGCAGCGTTTTTCAGATCCGTGTGATCGCTGTAAAACGGTTCGACCCAGTTGCTCATCTTCTTGAAGAAATCGAATCTTTTCAGAAGCGAGAAGGTGCTCATAAAAACATCGCCTCCTTCCATCTGCATCCGTGTAAACTTCTCGATCCGTTCGAACAACCCGGGGACTTCCTCGATCATATCCTTCCACCCCGGGTTCTTTCCCTCCATATCATCATCTTCGACAGGAGAACCCAGCTGAAGTTTATCTTCGATCCGGGGCATCATCTTTTTCATCTCCGGAAGGACTTCTTCCTCGAATTCCTTTGTGATCTTTTCGGTTTCCTGGGCCATCAGGAGCTGAAGAATCAGTGTTTCAAGATCGCCCTGGACTTTTTCGTCCCTGGCGAGGTCTGTGATCGCACGGTTTATTTCGGGATAGAAACGGAGGCGTTTGTCGTAGCGGATCAGTGCGAGTACGAGCCCGGTCAGTGCACGCTGGTATACCTGGTGCTGGTGTGCACGGATAAAATCAACCAGGAGCATCAGTTTTCGAACGTCAAAGAAATTCAGCAGGCTGAATGTCAGCGCCGAAACCAGCAGGCATTTTTCGTGCCATTCAAGGTTGTCTGAAGATACAGCAGTTCGCAGCCTGGCGGCAGTTTCCTCGCTAAGTTTACCGGTGAGCCAGATCAGGCGGAAGACCCGGTCGATCGGGCGGGTGAGGGTTCCCTGGGTTCCGGTCTCCTGCAGGATGCGCTGAAGTTCTTTTTCTGACAGCAGTTCATCGAGTTTTTCCATGATGACCTGGGGATCTTCGCCAAAATCCTGAAGCAGCATCTGCTTTTCAATTTTTTTCTGAAGAAAACCTCTTTCAGAAAGGACCATTTTAATCTCCTCGGCAAGCGCAAGAATTGAAACTGACAATCCTGCCAGTATCTCGGTGCGTTTGGGATCCTCATAACCTTCCCATGCATATTTCAGCAGGGACTGGTAATTTTCAGAAAGGTTCTCAAGCTGGTAAAAATAATCTGCCTGTGTGGCGTTCCTTAGTAGCTGGGAAAGTTTGTCGAGCGCGGCTTTTAACTTGCCGTTAAAGACATCCTGGCAGATCCGGTTATATTTATTTTCAATTTCGGTTCGGTCCATGGTCTGTTTGTTTGTTCATCATGCTTATTGCAGTGAGCCTGGATTAATCGTTAAAAATATTATTGTTCCTTTTTATTTTCTTCGGGGTCGATGATGAGTCGCAGGGACTGGTCGTAGGTAATATAACTCCAGAACCAGTTAAAGAAGATAATAAACCTGTTCCGGGTTCCGACAATCGACATCAGGTGTACGAACATCCAGACAAACCATGCGAATGTGCCGTAGAACCTTGCATAAGGAAGTTCGACAATGGCCAGGTTCCTTCCGACCGTGGCCATCGTACCTTTATCCACATAAGAGAACGGGACCAGGGGCTGCCCGGTCAACAGACGTTTCAGGTTCCCGGCCAACAGGCTGGCCTGTTGTATGGCAACCGGTGCAACCTGCGGATGTCCGTTGGGGAATCGATCTTCTTTCATCAGGGCAATATCTCCCAATGCAAAGATATTGGAGTAACCTTCCACGCGGTTATTGCGGTCGACAAAGATCCGGTTTCCCGGACCGATGCTGCCTGATTTCAATCCAGGGATTTTATTTCCGGCTATTCCGGCAGTCCAGAGCACAAGATTCGAGTGGATTGTTGTTCCATCCGAGAGTTCAAGCAGATCGTCGTGATAGTCTTTTACGGCGGTATTGAGAAGTACTTTTACACCAAGCCTGTGAAGGAATTCCTTTGCTTTTCCTGACGATTTTTCTGATAACGAAGGGATGAGCCTGCCCGATGCTTCAACCAGGTGGATGGTTATTTTTGACTGGTCGAGTTCGGGAAAATCCTTTGGCAGGATGTATCTTTTCATTTCCGCGAGGGCACCGGAAACTTCAAGTCCTGTAGGACCACCGCCAACCACAACGAGATTCAGGAATTTCTCCCGTTCTTCATCGGAATGGAAGGCAAGGGCATCTTCAAAATTCCGGAGCAGGTTGTTCCTCAGGTTCAGTGCTTCAGCCACTGATTTCATAGGCTTTGAACCGAGTTCGAGGTTTTTCATACCAAAGAAAGAATTTCCCGCACCCTGGGCCAGGACCAGGTAATCGTAACCAAGCAGGCCGGAGGTTGTCCATAGCTGTTGTTTGTCGGGTTCGATCCGCTGGACTTCCGCGAGCCGGATGAAATAGTCATGGTAATGCTGAAAAATCTTGCGCAGGGGAAAGGAGATAGAGCTGGGTTCAAGTCCTGCAGTAGCGACCTGGTAAAAGAGCGGCTGAAACTGGTGATAGTTGAATTTGTCGATGATCACCACCTGCAGACCGGAGTGTTTCAGTTTCCTGGCAAGCTTCAATCCTGCAAATCCGCACCCGATGATGACGACTCGTTTGTTATTTGATGGGGGAATATTTATCATTGTGTATGTGTCAGGAATTGCCTGGTTCTCTCAAATAGTATACCAGTTCAACCGGAATGACATATTTTCATACGAAAGGTTCCGTAGGCCATCAGAACCTGACACCCGAGGTAAATACAATGGCCTGCATGAAATCACTGGTATTTCCGTAGAAGACATTGTTCCCGGAGTTGGCCTGGATGAATTTGTATTCGACCCGCATGTAGCCGATCCTGACCGGCTTGTATTCGAACCCAAAAACAAACCCGCTGGTAGCCAGCCCTGTTGTTTTGCCATCATACGAATAGGCGCCGGTCAGAAAACCATTCGGGTCATCGAACATCTCGTAGCGGCCGGTGACAGCAAAATTCTTCAGGAAGCTGTACCGTGCCTGGAGGAATCCTGAGGACATCCCGGCAATCTGGGTGCTGTCGGGTCCCTGTGAATTGGTTTGGAAGCCAAAATCAATCTGTCCGACAAGACTTAAATTTTTCACAGGCTGCCAGGTGAGGAGGAACTCATTATACAGCATGTTGTTTTTCCGTTTTGCATTTCTCAGGGCCTGGTTCCCGAAGAAATTGTTATACGTCACGGTCAGGTTTTTGAGTGGACGGTAATTCAGGAAGACGATTCCTGCCATGTGGTTGTTCTGCTTATAGGCCAGAGAATAAGGGTTACCTAACATCAAACCTCCATCGAACTTCTCTGAAAATTTATAGGAGAGTTTCCAGCCGAGTACACTCCCGGGGGAGAAATACCCGCCGATCGTCACGGTACTGATATTATTCAGGATTGCCCATGAGGATTCATAGCCGATGGGGTTGAACATATAGCCAAAATCGATCCAGAGGTTTTTTACGATCCGGAAACCAAAGTTGGCCTGCCGGATTGTCTTTATGAACTGGGCGTCGGGAGTGGCCAGCAGGTTGGGGGCATCTCCCCATTGAAGGGCCAGTTTCCCCCTCACTTTTTCCGCACTGTAGTACGCCTCGATGGCTGCCACATTTAGCCTGATCTGGTCCCTGATCGGGCAGTTTGATGAAAAGGGAACCACATTTGAGGTGTCTTTCTTTTTATCCAATTCAATATTAACATAGGTATCAAGATAAAACCCCAGGGTCAGGTGTTTTGCGCTGTTCAGGATTTTTGTTATAATTTCATCCGGAATCGTGTCGATCGGCTTTTGTGCGCGGAGCAATGAAACTGAACCGGACAGGAGGAAAAGGAGAAGGATGCTGATTCTTGCAATGGCTGTTTTTAGTTTCATAAACCAAATTTATATTGGTTTGGTGGCACGCGTTACAAACGCGCACCTGTTATCGTTTATACTGAACAGGCGAGTCGTGCGATGGTTTCAATAGCGATGGAAGAGATTGCAGCGCCATAGTCCAGGTCAATATTTTCCATGGTATCGTGTGTATCGTGGTATCCGGTCCTGTTGATATCATAGTTTTCCATGAAGAGGATGACCGGTATCCCGGTATCCGAGAATATCATTCCATCGGTATTATAGAGTGAGCTGTAGGGATCGTCCCAGGTCCTGATTTCGCCTTTTGGCATCAGATGCAGGGCTTTCGCGGGGATAGATTCACGGTCACTGACCCTGGTTCCATGAGAACATCCTTTACGGTCGGGCAATTTATTCAGTTCTTTTGCATGGTAGTTCCAGGCCTCATTTGCCTTATGGGCCTGGAAAGCGAGCTTCAGGGCTTCGCCGGTCCTTCCCGGGGAGATCTGGAAAATGTTCCTGCCGTTGTCCCTGTTGTGGGCGATCATGTCCATGACCAGTACGCCGGAGATCTCCACTGCGGAGAGATCTTGCCATGCATCGCCGGTTTTTCGCATTTTTAATGTTTTCTGAACCAGGTTCTCGCAAAAGTTGCGCGCACCCATGCAATCAGAAGGAAACTCCTCGCCGGTCAGGTGAAGCAGCCAGATATCTTTTTCCAGTTTACCTTCTTTCGACATTTTCAGAAAGACAGGTGCAGCAAGCAGGAGGGTGGAGGTTGCGGAATAGTTGTCATCGGCTCCTGCTGCAGAGAGCCGTGCTCCCGATCCGCCTGCAGAAGTGTCGAAGACATCTGCCATGTAGGCTGTATCGTAATGATCAGCCATGACCACAGCTTCCTTCCGGTTTTTCCCGGGAATGATGACCAGGATGTTTCGTTCATATTCTGATCCGTCCCTGTTTGCACTCCAGCCGCCGAATTCAGTAAAATTAAAATCCGTTTCCCATTTGAAAGGCAGTTCACCAACTTCAGCGGTGTTTTCCATTCCCAATGCCAGGATGGACTGTTTGTGGGATTTCATCAGGTAATCTCCCAGCCTGTGAAGATCCCTCTGGTAATGTTTTACTTTGTCGAGTGTTGGCGGATCGGTGACCACATCGGCGTTATCTTTATTGATGAAGGATCCATGAGCCAGGAAGTGGATCTGGTTCCAGTATGATTCTTCATACCTGCGGTTTGCAGTTTCATTAAAAGTCAGGAAATTTTCTGAACCAGTTTGTGTGCTTTCCGGTTCAAGGATGTTTTCGACGGCCGTACGCAACTGCCGGCCTGTTTCCGGATCTACAGCACGGCCGGGAAACGAGGCAACCCAATCATCCAGCGTATCATTTTCGCGGGTTCTTACCAGGTTCCTTGCAAAGCTGCGGTCCAGTTTTTGTTTGCCAAAAAGTTCCCACGAATCCAGCAGGGAAAGGATGTTGAGGGAAGTCTGGTGCGTATAATGGTCGTGGTTCCTTTCAAAGTTATTCAATGCAGAGAGATGCAACTCATTGCGGCGGAAGCTTGGCCAGAGCTCGATTGCATGTGACAGATCAGGATTTCCTGTTTCATAAGCGGTCATATATCC